>JAQCKL010000109.1 GCA_027592485.1 Cyanobacteriota bacterium | reverse complement strand
ACTTGTCGCAACTTATACCCTGAGAGCTTTTATTACTTCAAGACCGACTTTTCAAACATCCTCTAAGGGGCAAAAGGCTAGATTAATCCTAGTGGATCTTAGGTAAATCGCTCGGTCTCCCCCTGCGGAATTCCCTAACCAGTCCTTGAAGTGAACTGTATTGAGGGCTAGCACAATGACAATGAGCGGACCCAGACTATGAGCCCTGCCTTGTTTTGGTTGATGGCTGGGGTGGTTCTATGCCTGATGGAACTATTTCTGCCCACAGCATTTGTAGAGGCCACCTTGGGCATTAGCGCCCTGCTGGTCTCTGTATTTGCCTTGTTTATTCCTCAAGTCAGCATTCAGATCGGTCTGTGGCTGGTGTTTTCGGTGCTGACCGTACTGGCGTTGCGCCGATTCCTACCCAAGCGCACCCCCTATACCCTGGCCGCATCCACCGAAGCCCGGACCATCACATCGATCTTGCCTGGTGAAACCGGTCGTGTTCTCTATGAAGGCAACTCTTGGCAAGCCCGTTGCGAAGATTATCAAGCTGAGATCGCAGTTCACCAACGGGTCATCGTGGTGGGCAGACAGGGCAATACCCTCCTGGTTATGCCAGAGCAAGCCCTGAATTCCTAGCGGCCCTTTGGTGTTAGACGGCACGGTTGCTCTCGGTGCCAACCCTGTGCACCCGCACCGATTCATTACCGATAGTTCATTTTTCAAGGAGAACCCATGAACCCGATTACATTTCTATTCGTACTGGCATTGGGGGGCTCTGTGGCCGCCAGCTCCGTCAAAATCATTAACCAAAGTGACGAAGCGCTGGTCGAAACCCTCGGAAAGTACAACGGCAAAAAATTAACCCCTGGCCTAAACTTTTTGACCCCACTCCTCGACAAAGTGGTTTTCAAACAAACCATCCGAGAGCGGGTTTTAGATGTGCCCCCCCAGTCTTGTATTACCCGAGACAATGTCTCGATTTCAGTGGATGCGGTCGTGTACTGGCGCATCGTGGATCTGGAGAAAGCCTATTACAAGGTGGAAAATCTCCAATCCGCCATGGTTAACTTGGTGCTGACCCAGATCCGATCTGAGATGGGAAAGCTTGAACTGGATGAAACCTTTACCGCTCGCTCTGAAATCAACGAGCTTTTGCTGCGGGAACTGGATATTTCCACCGATCCCTGGGGCGTCAAAGTGACTCGGGTAGAGCTGCGGGACATTATCCCCTCTAAAGCTGTGCAAGATTCTATGGAACTACAAATGGCGGCAGAACGACGCAAGCGAGCTGCGGTCTTGACCTCCGAAGGGGAGCAGGAAGCTGCGGTCAATAGTGCGCGGGGCCGAGCCGAATCCGCCATTTTAGATGCGGAAGCCCATCAAAAAGCCGTAATCCTAGAGGCAGAGGCTCAGCAAAAAGCCATTGTCATGAAAGCCCAAGCCCAGCGGCAAGAAGTGGTTTTGCAGGCTCAGGCCACCTCTGAAGCGATGCAGATTATTGCTGACAAGCTCCAAGTCGATCCCAAATCTGAGGCCGCGCTGCAATTTATTTTGGCCCAAAACTATCTCAATATGGGACAACAGATTGCCAGCAGTGATAGCAGCAAGGTGATGTTTATGGATCCTCGCAGCATTCCAGCAACCCTCGAAGGCATGAGAACCATTATTGGAGATGGAGACAACGGTTCCGCCTAGTCATTTCAGGGCGACAGAGCTGCGCCCTTCGACATCTCCGAAGGCTCTGCAGAAACGGTTAAAGCGCTACAGGGACAACGATGCCATCCATTGCTTTAGCCATTTTTAGTCATCCTAAATTCATCTGCTCATCATGGGAGGTTCATTTTTATCCTCCATCCTAAAGGCATCAGGAAACCGCATTCGACTTGCTCGCGTCTGATAAGCCTAAGAAAGCTTTGGGGGTATAGCAGTGGCCAGTCCGGCTAGGACAAGACTGCGAGCCCCATTGCTTCTGCGCTAGGGATCAAACAATCCTAGGTGCCCGAAGCAATGGGGCCAGCGCTAGCACCCTTGGGAAAGGCCGATGGGCTGGCCAGTCATCCCATCGGCGTTCGGTTCTCTGGGGGGGACTTCCCCAGTCCCGATCTACAGATCAGCCCGATGATAGATACAACAGCACAACTCAAGGCAATACCCTAGACGGGTCACTCAAATAAAGATCACTGACTTTATGCTACAAAATTATCTTGTAGCACTTTACACAACACTGTGCTTGTTTTAGTATGAGTAAAGAGTGAACTCATACTGATTTCGCTTTTTGCACGTCAAGCCTTGTCCGGATGTAGCCTGTTGCCCTTGGGTAAAGACGCTCGCCTGGAAGTCAGTCCGCTTTTGTGTTCCTCAAGTCCCTGTTTCCTTTTGTTAGCTGAGAAAGACATTTCTCGCACCATCCGTGGAGGCCAGATTCCATGCCTACAACCAAAACCCGCAAGTCTAAAGCTAAGCCTCTGTTTACCGCTGATGCGGTACGTACCTACCTCCATGAGATTGGTCGTGTCCCTCTGCTCACCCATGAGCAGGAGATCGTGCTGGGGAAGCAAGTGCAGCAAATGATGAGACTTTTGGAGATTCAGGCTAGTTTGTCAGCACCCCTGGAACGCCCACCCACGAAAGAAGAGTGGGCAGAAGCTGCGGAGTTGCCGATCGCTGAGTTGAACCAGCATCTGCACCATGGTCAACGGGCTAAGCGCCAGATGCTGGAGGCAAATCTGCGTTTGGTTGTTGCGATCGCCAAGAAGTATCAGAAGCGCAATTTAGAATTTCTGGATTTGATCCAGGAAGGCACCTTGGGTCTAGAGCGGGGGGTCGAAAAGTTTGATCCCACCAAAGGCTATAAGTTCTCGACCTATGCCTACTGGTGGATTCGTCAGGCGATCACCCGAGCGATCGCCCAGCAAGCCCGTACCATTCGCTTGCCCATTCACATCACTGAGAAGCTCAATAAAATCAAACGGGTACAGCGGGAGCTATCTCAATCTTTAGGGCGCAGTGCCACCGTGGCCGAAATTGCGGAGTCCCTAGAGTTGGACGTGGCTCAAGTCCGAGAGTACTTGACCCTATCTCGTCAGCCAATTTCTCTGGATGTCCGGATTGGTGACAACCAAGACACCGAACTCCAAGAGCTTTTAGAGGACGAAAAAGCCTCTCCCGAGGACTACACCGTGCGTGAGTCTCTCAAGCAAGATATTCACAGTCTGTTAGCGGAGCTGACCCCTCAGCAACAGGAAGTGATTACGCTGCGCTATGGCTTGAATGATGGCAATGAATTGTCTCTCGCGAAAGTGGGGAACCGCTTAAATATCAGCCGAGAGCGGGTGCGGCAGTTAGAGCAGCAAGCCCTCAAGCATCTTCGCCGTCGCAAAAGCAACGTCAGAGCTTACCTGGCAAGCTAGCGGCTTCGTGAGGCTCTGACAAGCTCAATAGTGCCAGAAAGGGCGTCCTATGAAGGATGCCCTTATCTATGTAAGACCAACTTTTCAGGATTTACCCGAGATTAGGTTCAGGAACGCTTGGAAACGGGGACTGTAACTTTTCCAGCAATGCTTCAAAGGGTTGCCAATTATTTTCGGTCGTGATCGGTTCCCAAATGGCTTCGATGGCGGGCCTGAGCAAAATCGTCTGGGGGTTTGTGGTGCGTAGCCGCTGGGCAACTTGGGCAAGCTCGGCTGCGGACAGGGTTTGCAACGCCTGATAATACAACTGCTGCCAAGCGTTGCCTTGGGCGGTTCCCTGCAGTCGCTCAGCCATGATCAGATCGCTCTGATGGTGCCATTGGGTTGAAAACTGGGTGGTGAGATCCAAGAAAAAGTCGTGGTAACCCCAGTTAACTTCGCCCAATAGGGTCAAGGTCTCAGCAATTAGGGCCTCTGCCAGGTCCTCTGGTAACGCGTCAAATCCCAATTTAGCCAACATGCGTTGGCGATAATACTGGCTGTAGCGATCGCTATACCCCTCCAAACTAGCCTCTAGGGCGGCTTGGGGGATCACCCGTTGCAAGGGCTTCTGTAGCCGCTTTAGATTCCAGCCACAAATACTGGGCTGATTTTTATAGCAGTACAGGCGACCATAATCAAAATAGGCCGCAGTAAAGTTAGGGTCGTAACGGTCCATAAAGGCATAGGGACCGTAGTCAAAACTTTCCCCCGTGATCGACATATTGTCGGTGTTGAGTACCCCGTGACAAAAGCCCACCGACATCCATTGGGCCGCCAAGCGAGCCACCCGATCCACCAACTCATCATAGAAATAGCGATAGCGCTCTGCCGGATCAACCCAAAGGCGTGCCGCTGGGTAATACACCTCGATCACATGATCTAGAAGCGTTTGGATGAGATCGCTACGGTCCAGATAATCTAGGCGCTCGAACGTACCGAAGCGAATATGGGAGCGACTAAAGCGCACCATCACCGACGAACGCGTGGGGGAGGGCTCATCCCCCCGCCAGAGCGACTCACCGGTTTCAACTAAAGAAAGGGTCCGAGAAGTATGCACCCCCAGATGATGCAAGGCCTCAGTGGCCAACACCTCCCGCACCCCACCTTTGAGCGTCAGACGACCATCTCCGCCCCGGGAGTAAGGGGTCGTACCCGAGCCTTTGGTCCCCAAGTCATAGAGTTGGCCATCTATCCCCCAGATCTGCCCGTACAAAAAGCCCCGGCCATCCCCCAAGAAGGGGTTATATTCCCCGAATTGATAGCCGTGATAGCGCAGGGCTAAAAGCGGTTCACGGCCCTGAAATTGTCCCCAAGCCTGGACAATCGCTTGATCGCTGACCGCAGTGGGATCCAGCCCCATCTTGACCAAAATCTGATCATTGCGGAACCGCAGGAGATGCTCAGGAAAGTCGGCGGCTGTAACCACGTCATAAAAGTCGTCCCCAATTCCAGCCAGCACGGGTTCGTACTCCAGCGATAGCAAAGGGTTATCACTGACCGTTTTCAACTCAGACATTGCCATCCTGTTACAGTCCACCACAGCCTGATTCTAAGAGGCATTTACCAAGACTATGAGCGATCAACCGTACGGAACAGCCAGAGCGTACAGGAAATGCCCCCAAAATGGGCCAGCAAAATATTGGTATTGGCCTGCACCACAAAAATATCTAAGGGCTGTACAAACTGAGTGACGTTAGCACCAGCCCCAAACACAGCCGCCCCTTGAGGTTGGGATAGGGCCTTGGCCAGCAGGGTGCCGATAATGGCCTGCCCCCCCAACAAACTCACCAACATCCCGCCCAGACTGATCAGGAGCCCCAGTCTTAGGGCTTGCAGAACATCTTTGGGCTTGGGACGTTTGCCCACGTCGCTGCTCCGTAACCCCTTGGCTAAGCGGGTGTAACGGAATCCCCAAAAGGCTCCTACATAGACGGCCAGCAGTCCCAAAATCGCGAATAGAAACCCAGTGCTGGTGCCAGGGTTGCCCCCCCCAGAGCGGACACTCAAACTGGCGACAGCAAAGAGTAAGACTAGGCTAGAGATAATCCCGAGCACCCCTTGGACCCAGACGCTGATCCACCCATACCAACGCAAGGCCGTCGCAATCCGACGAACCGCTGGGGGTAAAGAGTAGTCAAGTTCTCTGGCCATCAAGGGGGATCAAAGGGGGATTAGTTGTGATTTTAGACCATGGTGATGACTGGCTCGATAGCTAGGAGTCCGACAAGCAGACCCATGCAATCGGTCAATTTGCGTGAAAACTGGTTTAAGACTTGCGTTCCAGAACAAAACTCTCCTCTATCATGGTCGCAGTGTAAAGGAGCGGTTCATGATTGTTTGTCCCAATTGCAACCATCAAAATCCAGATGGGGCAGTGCAATGCGAGGCTTGCTATACGCCATTACCCACGTCAACGACGTGCCCCAGCTGCGGTGCATCCGTGCAATCGGATGCCAGCTTTTGTGGACAATGTGGGTTTAACCTACAGAGTCCCGCCCCTGCCATGGCACCCGAAGTCGTCGCCACACCAGCCGAAGTACCCCTGCCTAACATTCCGCCTTTAGCGCCACCAGAACCGTTAATTGCCCCTGAACCAATGGCAGGGGTCACTCCCTTGCCGATGTCGGAGTTCGGGACTCCCATAGTTGAGTCTGATGGGATTGAGCCCGTTGCGGCCCTCTCGTCTACCAGTCAAACTGAGGGTCTGCCATCTCAGGCAATCAATGCAAACCGACCAGCGGCAGAACCCGATACCAATCTAAATCGCTCTACCCAGCTCCAGTTCAATCAAGCCAAGCTCCTGCATGTCCAAACCAATGGCACGATTGAGTTGCCCACTTCTCTCACGACCGTTCGCATCGGCAAACCCAATGATCGGATCCCGCCTGATATCGATGTCTCGGGATTTCCGAATTCTGAAATCGTGTCCCGTGTCCATGCCCAATTACGGGTAGAAGGGGATGTTTACTATATTGAGGATATTGGTAGTTCCAATGGAACCTATGTCAATAATATGCCTTTGCCTTTCGGCAACCGCCACCGCCTTCGTTCAGGAGATCGAATCGCTTTAGGCAAGGGTGATAAAGTCACCTTTTTGTTTCAAGCCTCCTAAACTTAGACTTGTTTTCTCCCTTGGCTTAGTTACATGCCCTTTTTTACTCCGGCCTGCGGTTAAGTAATGTGATTACCCTATCGTTACTCCATCCCCTCAACGAAACTCCGGTTCAACATTGGACCTTTGAGGAAGAATCGGTGATTCGCATTGGACGCTCCACCGACAATAATGTTGTTTTGTATAGTGCGGTTGTGTCTCGACATCACGTCGAACTTCGCCACAGCAAAACAGGTTGGGAAGTGGTTAACCTCGGCACTAACGGCACCTATTTAGACGGTAAGCGTGTCACTCAGGTCCCTGTAACGGATGGGATTATTATTCGTTTGGCGCGGTCAGGCCCTAATATCCAAATCAGTGTGGGCGAAGATGGTCACGCCGCCGTCAAAGCCCTGATGCGACTCAAGTCAGAGGTCGCAGCCCATCGAGAAGCGGTGGCTGCGGCTCAAGACAATGGCGTCCATTCTGGTGCCCATCCATCAGAAAAAACCCTCACCTCAGACGATGAACCCACATCGGGAAGACCCACACCATAAGTCTCCCATCCATCGAATCTAACGATCAATAAAGAACGACTATGGCCAGGGGTGACCAAATATATGCAATGCGGGAATGGATCGGAATTTCCAGTGTGTATGAGCACCATGGCATCGACTGTGGGGATGGCACTGTTATCCATTACCGGAAAACAGATACGGCTGAGGTTGCCCGGACGTCCATAGCCTTGTTTGGCCAAGGCAAACCCATCACCATTAAGGTTCAACCGGTTGCCTTGTTGCCGGATACAGTGGTCGAACGGGCCGAGAGCCGTTTGGGGGAGCAACGATACGATCTGCTCACCAATAACTGTGAGCATTTTGCCACCTGGTGTAAAACCGGCCGCAACGAAAGTGAACAATTAGCTGGGTTCGGCTTGCAGTTGGATCGTCTCCAGGGGGTTGACCTGAGGCGACTCATTGAAGGAACGACCCGCGATCGCTCTCCCGAAGCGGCGATCGCCCTTTTTCATCAGGCCCTGGGAGATATTGCGGGAGCCCATCGCACCCTACAAACCCAATATCAGCGGGCCAAACAGGATGCCGACACCTGGCAGCGGGTGGCCCAAACCGCATTAGATCAGGGCCGAGAGGACCTTGCCAGGGCCGCACTACACCGCAAGGTCACGGCCAAGAAAAAAATGAATACCTTTACACAGCACCTAGCGGAACTCGTAGAAGTGCAGCTCACCCTAGAGCAAAATCGGCGCTTGTCTGAGCAAAAATTGCGCTAGCCAGCCCTAGTACCCAGTAGCAGCAGTGCTAGCACTATTGCTGAGCACAGGGGTGCGTAAGGGGCAAGGGAGCGAGCAACTGGAATGCTCACGTGAATTCCGCTATCGAGTCCTAGGGCACAGTGATGGATCAATCGCCAGACAGCTCAAGCCTCGCCTCTGGCAAGATCACCATGGCATCACCAAATGAATAAAACCGGTACTGGGCTGCGATCGCCGCCTGATAGAGATCCATCAGCCGCTGTCGCCCCACCAGGGCACTGACCAGCATTAGTAGACTAGACCCTGGCAGGTGAAAATTGGTCATCAAACCATCCACCACCTGCCACCGATAGCCAGGGTAGATGAACAAATTCGTTTTGCCCTGAAAAGGTTGGAGGATGCCGTCTTGGGCGGCACCTTCTAGGGCTCGGATCACAGTGGTTCCCACCGCAATCACCCGCCCGCCGTTCGCCTTAGTGGCTTGAATTGCTGCCACGGTAGCCTCTGGCACATCTAGCCATTCCCCATGCATTTGATGGTCAGTAATGACATCCGCTTCCACCGGGCGAAACGTCCCCACCCCGACATGGAGGGTTAAAAAAGCATGGTTGATCCCTGCCGTGGCCAGTTGCTCGAAGAGCTGTTGTGTGAAATGCAACCCTGCTGTGGGTGCGGCTACGGCCCCCTGATATTTGGCGTAAATGGTTTGATAGCGCTCTGGCAATGCCTCGGAGGCGGTGATGTACGGGGGAAGGGGCATTTGCCCCAATCGATCTATCACCGTCTCTAAAGCTTCGCCAGACGGTACGGTGAAATCGAGTAATCGCCCCCCCGTCTCTGAATCAGTGGTGGTCACCTGGGCCATGAGTTCGGGCTGAGCGGGATCAGCCCCAAAGTGAATAACAGCTCCCGGCTGTAGGCGTCGACCGGGCTTAACTAACGCCAGCCATTGCAGAGGACCGCGCGCTTCTAGGAGCAAAACCTCTACTTTGGCACCACCCAGTTTATGGCCGTAGAGCCGGGCCGGAATCACCTTGGTGTCGTTCAACACCAATAGATCGCCAGGGCGCAACAGGGTCGGCAAATCAAAAATGTGGTGATGGCAATACTCGGTGGGTGAGGTGATTGCCATTAGCCGAGCATGATCTCTCGGCTCAACCGGATTTTGGGCGATATAGCCTGAGGGTAGTAGATATTGGTATGCCTCTAAAGAGAGGTCATCACCTGAGCAATGGCCCATAACGATTGTAATTGGGTAGAACCCCCAGGGTAGGTCGGGTGAGTTACCCAATGACTGGAATCGCTCTATTACAGACAATAGAGACGTACCCATTTAGCAAGGAGGGGTCTGATGGACTACATCTATCACCTCGCCAATGCCAGTCTTACCCTCAGGATCGTTGAACATCTCCTGGGCAATTCTACCCTGCCCCTCGCTTTCATGACGGTGATTCACCAGATCGATGGATGGGTGATCAAAGTGAGGCTCCGCAACACGGTGGATGCCTCAGTGATGGAAGACTTGCGCGCTTACTTCAACGAGTTGGGTATTACCCACGAACCCAATATTCGTCTGCGTATGGCCCTCTGGGGTTTAGAAACAGGTCAGTCTCCGGTTGATGTGATGCGTCGCTATCAGGTGGCAGTGGTTTCCCATGGTCAACCCGACCGCGATGAAATCGAAGCGTTCCGTAAGCAATTTGTGATGGGTTTGGGGTATTGCCCTGAAACCCTCGCCTGATCGCCTACTGTCTCATCCCTAGGGTTGGGTCCTAGAATTGGGGCAAATCGAGATCGAACGAGACCGCCCCATGATTGAAGACACTATTTTCGGCAAGATCATTCGCCGCGAGATCCCCGCAGACATCGTTTATGAGGACGATGTCTGTTTGGCGTTTCGGGACGTTACCCCCCAAGCACCGACTCATGTGTTGGTGATTCCCAAGAAACCAATTCCGAAGCTGGCCGATGCAACGGTGGAGGATAAGGCCCTCCTGGGACATTTATTGCTAACTGTAAAGACAGTCGCTGAACAACTGGGGATTTCGACCGATGGTTACCGCGTGGTGATCAACACTGGAACCAATGGCGGGCAGACGGTCTTCCATTTGCATTTACATTTATTGGGTGGGCGATCGCTACATTGGCCCCCTGGCTAGTGTTGCCAATTATTGCGATACAAAAAGAATCTTGCCAACACTCTTCAAAAGAAGAACCTCCATCTCTTAGGCTAGGGCTCAAGCAGGTAATTGTACTCACCCTAGGGTGAGCTTCTACGCCCTGCCATTTCTGCTGATATATCTGGCCATTATTTCCTCATGACTTCTACCCTTAGAACTCGCGAAAACGTGGGTGCATGGGAGCAGTTCTGTCAGTGGATCACCAGCACCGATAACCGCCTCTATGTAGGTTGGTTCGGCGTTCTGATGATTCCGACCCTGCTCACTGCAACCACCTGTTTCATCATTGCTTTCATTGCAGCTCCCGCTGTAGATATTGATGGCATCCGTGAGCCCGTTCAAGGCTCATTGATGATGGGCAACAACATCATCTCCGGTGCGGTTGTGCCTTCCTCTAACGCGATCGGCCTGCACTTCTACCCCATC
>JAQCKL010000108.1 GCA_027592485.1 Cyanobacteriota bacterium | reverse complement strand
ATACACCTGATTTAAATAGTCCAAGCCATTTGAGGGGATGCGATCGCCATACCGAGCAAACACCTGCTGTAAGCGATCATCATCGGGCCAGATACAGCCCGGCAGGGGGCGATCGCGGGTCGGGCAAGTCGGTATCGGTTGACGACGTTTTTTGAAGGCCCAGTCGGTTATTTCTTCACCCACTTGGCGATGGGTCGTGAGTTTGCCACCGATCAAAGACAGCAAATTACTGACCCCTTCACGGGTGTGGTCATAGAGGATATGGGATCGGGTAATACTGCCCGCCTTTTTGCCTTCGCTATAGGGTAGCGGCCTGACCCCAGAATAGGTAAAGCGCACATGATCACGGGTCAGGTGAGCCGTGGGTAAAACTTGGTTCGTTTCCTTTAGCAGGTAATCGATTTCGGCATCATCGGCCTTGACGGCATTTAAGTCGCCGTCATAGGGCAGGTCCGTGGTGCCAATCAAGTATTGGCCTAGCCAAGGCACGATGAAATAAGGCCGCCCGTCTGATTTTGCTTCGACATAGAGGGCTGTGTCTGGGGCTCCCGGAAACGGATCGACAATGATATGGCTACCCTTGGTGCCGCCAATTTTGCGATCGCTGCCAAAATCATCGGCCTGGGCCGTCTGCCGCCCCAATCCCAAGATTTGATCCACCCAGGGACCCGCAATATTGGCCACAACGGCGGCGGCAGGTAGGGAAATGTCGAGGGTTTGACCACTGTGCTGATGATGAATGGTGAGCCCCGTAATGCGATCGCCCTGCCGCTTGAGATCCGTCACGGTCGTGTAGTTCAACACGTCAGCACCGGCAGCTTTAGCATCCAGCACGATTTCCAAACAAAGACGCTCGGCATATTCCACCTGACCGTCGTAATACTGGGCCGCCCCCTGCGCTGCCTCGTGATCGACGGAACGGAAAAGCTGCCGAAATTTCTTCGCCGGTAGCATCCGATGGTTAGGCAAGCTCTTGTCATAGCTGAGGGTGTCATACAAGACCATGCCCGCCTGGATCTCCCAATAGTGCCGGGAGCCCCCCCGATAAATCGGGATCGTCAACTGAATCGGCTTGACCAGATGGGGAGCCGTGCGCAGCAAAATCTCCCGTTCCCGCAAGGATTCTCGGACCAAGGCAAACTCAAAATACTCTAAATACCGGAGGCCACCATGGACCAGACGGGTGGACCAACTGGTGGTGCCCCCGGCAAAATCATCTTTATCTAGCAGTAAGACCACCAATCCCCTTAAAGCGGCATCCCTTGCCGTTGCCGCACCATTGATGCCACCACCAATCACAATCAGGTCATAGGTCCGCTTCTGAATGGCGGGCAAATCTGGCATCAAAGACATTGATTTCTAGATATATCAACAGGATCAAACGCTTCAGGATTTCCGAAATGATCGCCCTTGTCCAGACCGGGCTCCGTCGCCCTAGCGACCATCTCAAAAATTTGTAGGTTGGCCTTAGGCTAACGCAGGTTAAGTCGTCAATGATTTGGCGTTGGCTTCTCGGAACATATGATTAGCCCATTCCTGCACGTCATACTGACAGACCGCTTTATACAGTTTTTCCATGCGGGCTTTTTGCTCTTCAGGGGACATGTCTATGGCCTGATCAATGGAGTCATCCATGTGTTTGTCAGAATAAGGATTGGTGAGAACCGCATCGGGGAGCTCGACTGCAGAACCGGTAAACTCCGACAAAATCAAAACCCCATCTTGCCCTTGGTGAGCAGCGATATATTCCTTGGCCACTAGGTTTAGACCATCCCTTAGGGGTGGAATCCAAGCAATGTTAGCGGTGCGATAAAACGCCATCAAGTCGTTAAACGGAATCGGCTCAGTAAAGAGCAAAATGGGCGTCCAACTCAGCTTAGAAAAGCGGCCATTAATTTTGCCCACCAGTTGCTCAATTTGGCTCTGAGCTTTTTTGTAGACCCGCATGCCCTCCGCTGCTTTCACCGCAGTCATGATTAGATTGACCTTGCCCTGTAACTCGGGTCGCCGGATCAAAAGTCGCTCGTAGCAAAGGAGCATTTCTTTTGCCCCCTTGACGTAATCAACCCGACCGGCAGACACAATCAATTTATTGTCGCCAAGATCATTGCGAACTTCGGTGACCCGTTGCTGAATGGCTGGGGAATTTACCACATCCACAATGTATTGAGGGTTTGTCCCCACCGGGAAGGCATCTAAATGGATGGTGCGGCCTTTGTAGCTTAGGGCAGTGGTCATATCGGGTTCGGCCAGAGCCAACCCATGGGGGGTGAAAGCAGGGCGTACCGGTCCCTTCTCTAAGATATCGACCTCCCGTAAACTCCGGGCGACCGAGACAAAGTTCTCGACATAGCGAGGAATGTGGAAGCCACACAAATCACAGCACAGCAAGCTATCTACAATCGCCTGTCGCCAGTGCAGAATATTAAATACGTCTGCTGCGGGAAAGGGGGTGTGATGGAAAAAGGCAATCTTGACGTTGGGCAGCTTCTCCCGAATATAAAACGGGGTCAGCCAGAGATTGTAATCATGGATCCAGATCAGGGCATCATCAGCGGCATCTTCGCAGGCGGCATCGGCAAAGAGGCGATTAATCTGCTGGAAGTTTTCCCAGTCCGAGCTTTCATAGGTAAAGTGCTCGGGAAATGAGTGCAAAATCGGCCAAAAAGCCTCTTTCGCAGTGATGTGATAAAAGTCTTTGACCTGTTGTGCTGAAAGGGGGATGCGGCGCACTTCACAGCTGGCGCTACCGCCTTCCATGACCACCCGCTCTTCAAAATTGACCTGCTGCTTATTTTTGACTTGTTTCCAAGCAATCCAGGTGCTGCTTTCAGCGTTAGCAAAAAAAGTTTTCAAGGTTGGAACAATACCGTTGGGACTTTTTTTGTCCCGATAAACGATTTTGCCGTTCTCCTTGACTTCGTCGTAGGGTTCTCGATGGTAAAGAATGACCAGGGAAGATTTCATGTATTCTAATTCTCCTGACTGCTGTGCTCAGAACACTCCAGCATAAAAATGACAGTGCTATTCAGGAGCCACCCTCAGGCATAAGGTTTGCCCAGAGAGCGCCCTAGGACCTGCTAAATATCACTGTGGTGCTGGGTTCTGATGGTTGTGGTTGACAGACCTGCGATCGCTGCGGTAACTGCCCACAAAACGAACATCATAGGGCTGAAAACAAAGGGATTGATGAGGAAATTACCGCCAAGACTCACTCTATAATTGCCACAAGGTTGAGAGGGCTGAGTGGGTCTTGTCACATCAATGCCGTGAGAGATAAAGCGCTAGATGAGGTTTGATAGCGATGCAGGGTTGGGTATAAGCAGGCACTAAGGTACACAATTGATGCCCTTAGTTGCTTGCCCAAGCCATTTTTAAGTATATCGGATGGATGGAAGCGGTCTGGTGATAACCGCTACTTGGGTATGGCCCTGAGCATGATAATGCTGAGTCTGAGAGGACTAACCCTTGCCGTCTAGGGTGGGATAGTTTGAGCTCTGGACAAAAATTGAGCCTCGTCACCGGTGCAAATGTCATGGCCCACCCCCAATGCTGGTTACCTAGCCCGATGAAAGTAACCAGCATTGGGGTCAAAGACTGGGTTGCATGGCATGGCGATGGTTACTGCAATGGCCCACTCGCCCAGCTTTAGCCCTATTTGTCAGAATTTTTCAGAGTAGAGATGAGACCCTGTGCCCGTGACAACACCTTCTAAAATTCATCTGGTTGAAGACGAGACCCAAACCTTGCTCCAATGGGCCGCATCGGTGATGGACTCCGACGACACCTATTTTGGGCGGGGACAACGACTGGCCAAACGACTGGGAGCCCACCATCGCCGCGACGGGTTGACTGAGTTTGGGATTTGGACCCCAGAACTAGCGGCTGATGTGATCCAGTCGGAGCGCACCTTAGAGCTGGAAATCTTTACCCCTCTGGACAGCATTGATTTCCAGGCGGATCAGCAAACGGTGCCGTTCCAGCGGCACCGGGTCCCTGTGGCCCAGCAAGGGGAATTTGTTTGGGCTGTCCTGGCTGGCGTGAGGGCTGGTAAACGCGATCGCGCGGGCTCGTTTTACTGGTTGCGGTATGTGGATGCGGAACAGCGGGTACACATTATTCGCGACCCCCTTGCCTACTCGGTCCCCTACGGTGTCTTTGCCCCGGCTGAGGTGTATGACATCCGGCAATTACAGCGCCGTCGGGCCGACCTCAACTACTTTCGCCACACTGCCGCTCCCAAAACTATTCCCGATGCCCAGATTCCTCGGGTGCTGCCCCCCACTAATATTCTGCAAATCCATGTCAAAACGGCCTCTGAAGAGGGCAGCTTAGCCGGCTTGACGCAAATCTTTCAGCGGGTGTCTGACAAGCTCAGGCGGGGTGAATTGCTGAC
This sequence comes from Cyanobacteriota bacterium, assembly GCA_027592485.1. Taxonomy (GTDB): domain Bacteria; phylum Cyanobacteriota; class Cyanobacteriia; order Phormidesmidales; family Phormidesmidaceae; genus PCC-6406. The sequence goes on along the minus strand of JAQCKL010000108.1, from coordinate 6,045 downwards.
CCCAGCCGAGGCGGTGTATGCCGGTTATGATGCGGTCCAGCTTTTGCCGGTGGAGCCCACCATCGAATATCGCCGGGAAGATGACGATATCGATCATGACCTATTTGCGATCGCGCCACTGCCCCCAGAACCCCCTGCAGATGTCATCGATTCATCCCCAGAAACACCAGAGGATAAAGAGCATCCTGAGGGGCCGGACACGCCTTACTTCCAGGTCACCCTACGGAAAGCTAAAACCCAGAATTGGGGCTACGACGTTCCGATTTTGGCATCCTCGGCCACCAGTCCGTCCGTCCTGAGTAGCTTACGACCCGATGAAGTGGTGGATTTCATTGCTACGCTCCACAACTTTTCCCAAGGACCGATTCAACTGATTTATGACTTGGTGTACGGCCACTCCGATAACCAAGGACTAGAGCTGCTGACCCAGCAGTTTTTCAAAGGCCCCAATATGTATGGCCAAGACTTGAATCACCAGCTACCCCAAGTGCGGGCGATCTTACTAGAAATGCAGCGCCGCAAAATCAACACCGGAGCCGATGGCATTCGGGTGGATGGGGGCCAGGATTTTCGCTTTTTTAATCCTCTATCAGGCCGAGTGGAACAGGACGATGCCTATCTCCTGGCCATGAGTGATGTTGTCCAAGATATTCAGGGCTATCGGCGGCTCCTATTCACCATTTTTGAAGACGGTCGTCCCTGGCCCGAAAAGGGCTGGGAAGAGAAGTCAACCTATCGGGAACTGGCCGATATGAAGCCGGGATCCTTCCAGTGGGGGCCATTGATTTTTGCCCACAATACCCCTTCGGTCAAAGGGTTTTGGGACCGGAAATGGCGACGGGTCTGTGAGGTGATCTTCCAAGGGGACCATTGGATTACGGGCTGCGGTAACCACGACACGGTTCGGCGGGGCAACGAGGTTAAGGCTGAGCAGGGCATTAACTGGAACCTGGGCAACACCTTACCGGAAGTCTTACACCGGGCCTACAACAATCCGGCTACCCTCCTGTGGGTCCATGGCTTTTCCCCTGGGTTACCCATGGATTTTTTGAATGCTACGGTGGGGACCCCCTGGGGCTTTTTCCGCAACACCGACGATCGCTACGGCGTCAAAGTGGTTTCTGAAGAGGTGGGCTTTCTGGATTGGGAGATTGAGCCGGAAATGTACCGGGAGCCTACAGCCTTTCCCAAACTCAAGACCCTCGGTTTTCAAGAATATGAACAGCTGCGCGATTTTGCCCATGCCCTGCGGGACGCCATGGAAGAAACGGACTATGACTTAGAGGCCGTAGCCACCATTTGCCAACATTGTCTGGGGGAGCATGGGGAAATGGTGGCCTGTGAAGTACCCTCCTTAGAAGAGCTAAATGAACCCAGCCTGCCCCGCTTTCTTGCCCATTTAGATGTCCCTAAGCTCAAGACCTTTGCAATGGCCTTCATGGAAGATGGCCACGATATTTGTAATGTCACTCAGCACCTTGATCAGCTCGATTCTGCACTCGGCTACTTTGGGTTGCGGCTCCGGCAGTTCCGCTTGGAGCGGCCCTGGCTCCGGGAGAATTTGACCGGGCGCGATCGCTTCAACCGCATTAGCGACGATCAGCGCACCATCTTCTACGGGTACCGCTCCGAACCCAATCCCGAAGAGCGGACGCCCCAGGAGGTCGTCTTAATCACCCACATGGGCGGTGACCCCATGACGGTCAACCCCGGCGATTGGCTACAACTGGATATGGATGAATGGCAGATCGCCCTCACCTCACCGGGCATCGATAGTCAGCGGGATGTCAACAACCTGCGGTCCTTTGAACTCCAGGATGGAGAAGGGGTCTTACTAGAGCCTAAATCTGCCCCCGCCAGCCCGTGAGGAGAGCGCTACAATTTGCCCACACGGGATACCATCACCCATCTTGGGCCTAGGGATTTGCTATCAACGGGCCTGGGATTGAGGGTGCGTTCCCCGCTTTAATGGAATGCCATGCTGACCAGCGTTGACCGACTGCTATTTGTGCGGGGAGTCCCCATCTTTAAGGAGTTGCGGGACGACTTCTTGGTGCGCCTCGCCTCGATTATGGACGAACTATCCTTTCCCAGTAGCCATACCATCTTTACGGAAGGCCAGGAAGGACGGGCACTCTACATCGTGGTGTCTGGTCAGGTGAGTGTCCACCTGCGGGGGCAGGAGTTAGCCCAGCTCGACACCGGCACCTGTTTTGGGGAAATGTCTCTCTTTGATGCGGAGCCGCGATCGGCATCGGTAACCACACTGGATTCTTGTGATTGTCTGATGCTCACCCAGCAGCAGCTCTACGAAGCCATTGATGAGACCCCTGGGATTGCTGTGAATATTATTCGCCTGCTATCCCGCCGTATCCGAGAACTCAACAATGAACTCAATGACAAGCAGCAGGAAGTCAAGGATTTGACCCAACAACAAAATCGGGTCTATGCCCCCGATCCTCAGTTTTTACCCTCCGATCCCGTCCCCGTCCCCCAACCGGCACCCGATGAGGCCCTCTATGGGGCAGATGATGGAGCCGGATTCCCTTACGGCAGCTTTCCCTATTGAACGCGTAATAGCGCTAGCTTCAATGCGCCAGACGTCTCCGGTTCTGGCAGAAGACGACTCAAGCCAGGACACAGATTTAGGTTGTCTAAAACAAGCAAAGGGGCGGATAAAAAGGTTGATTTTGAGTCTAAAGATTTCTATATGCCTCCGTCATACAGAGTATTCATCGGACTTCTCTGAGTGAGGAAGTGATGTGTTTGGGGCCGCAATTCAGCGTCTGATTAGGTTTTAGGAAAGGCTCTTATGGGCGGGATTGGGGGAATCTTTAATCGGAATGGCCATTCACTGGATCCGGCTCATCTGGCTCAAATGATGCATTTGCTGGCTCATCGAGGTCCTGATGGTACGGATAGTTGGTGGACAGAGTCTATCGGTTTGACCCATTGCATGTTGTGGACAACCCCAGAGTCCTTACATGAGAAACTCCCTGCCCAGAATAGTTCGGGCAGTTTAGTGATGACTGCTGACGCCCGGATCGATAACCGTAATGAGCTCGTAGAAGAGCTGGGATGGAAAGACCTTGGGGAGCAGCTCATCACGGATAGCCAACTGATTTTGGGTGCCTACGAAATGTGGGGAGAAGCCTGCCCCACCAAGCTGCTCGGGGATTTTGCTTTTGCAATTTGGGATCAGTCGCAGCAATGTCTTTTTGGTGCTCGTGATCATCTAGGGGTTAAGCCCTTCTATTATCATCAATCTCCAGACCGATTCGCCTTTGCCTCTGAAATTAAAGCGCTCCTGGGATTGCCAGGCGTGACACGTCTGCCTAATTTCACTAAGCTGGGTGATTTTCTCCTGCTCATGATGCAGGACAAGGTCCTGACCACCTATCAAGACGTCCTGCGCTTACCCCCTGCTCACACGCTCAAGGTGACTGCCGAAGCGCTGGAAATTAAGCCCTATTGGTCGTTAGACCCGTCTTATGAATTAAGGCTCGATTCGAGCGACGCTTATGCCCAGGAGTTTTGTCGCATTTTTACGGAGGCAGTGCGGTGCCGACTCCGCAGCGCTTTTCCCATGGGTGCCCATTTGAGTGGCGGCTTAGACTCCTCTGCAGTGGTTTGTGTCGCTCGGAAGTTACTGCAGCAGGTCCAAGGACCTCGTTTGCAGACGATTTCGAATATATTTGATGAAGTCACTGACTGTGATGAACGTCCTTATATCAATGCCGTTCTGGCCTTAGGGGATCTTATTCCTCACTATATCCACGCGGATCAATTTGGTCCGTTGACTGATTTAGAGACGATTCGTCAAGTGGAAGACGAAGCCTTGCTCGGGCCGAGCCACCATTACCCATGGCGCTTGAGCCAAAAGGCTCAGGAAATCGGTCTTCGGGTCGTGCTGGATGGATTAGATGGGGATAATGTCGTTTGTCATGGCATTACCCGGCTCAAAGAACTTGCCGATGCCGGTCGCTGGCAATTGTTTGCCCAGGAGGTGAAGGCCGTCGCTAAGCATTATCAGCAGTCACCGGTGTCCTTATTTCAGGTTTACGGCGTCCATGGATTTCAACGACACCTGAAATCCCTTCACTGGGTGGCCGCTTTCAACGCGGGGATAATTCTTCATCGCCAATTAGGGCTATCACGCAAGGCCCTATTGTGGCGCTGGGGCGTCAAGTCAGTATTGGTTAGACCGCTGAAATCGTTGATAAACCGATGGCTAAGGCGAAAATTCTCTACAGACCCCCGACGTTCTACTGGCAAAACCTCACTCCTCACCCCCCAGTTCTTGGAGGCCTGCGATTTTGAGTCTCGTTTGCAGGCGCTTGACATCAATCCCCATGCGGCTGCAACGGTGAGGGAAGGTCACTGGCGGAGCTTAGACCATGGTGTGATTCCGCTTGTGTTGGAGCAGTTTGATCGGACAGCGGCAGCTTGCTCCATTGAGGAGCGACATCCCTTTATGGATAAGCGCCTGATTGAATTTTGTCTCTCCCTGCCGGCAGAATATAAGCTAAATCAGGGTTGGGGGCGATTTGTATTACGTCAAGGCTTAGCGGGGATTTTGCCCGAAGCCATTCGGTGGCGTAGCGGCAAAGCTGATATGACGGCCAACTTTGAGCATGGACTGAGAAAAATAGACCGCTCTATCCTGGAACAAATGGTGGCCCATAGTCTGTCAACAATAGAGCCCCTTGTCCGGCTGGATATTTTCTGGAAAAGCTACCCTAAAGTTCTGGCTGGCCAAGGCCGTGAAAAGGATTTGATGTTGGTCTGGCGGGTGATTGTACTTGCCAACTGGCTGAAAGTAAACAAAAATACTTAGCACGGTTGCATTTTACTTTCGCTTGCTTTAGGTTAGCCCTAGGATGCTTTTATCTGTTTTAAGGTCTTAATGAGGTTCTAATCAATGAAGAGATCATACGAATCCCCTAAGCTAACGCATTATGGTTCTGTTGAGGCGCTGACTCAAGTTACAGGAACGGATACAGCGAAAGATACGCTTTTCTTTAATGGAGAGGCGCTGGATATTCAGACCGATGGTTCTCAGGATATTAGCTTACCCAATTAACACGTTGTGGTTGGGTTGCCGCACTTACTCAAGTTGCAGGTACAACCTAAGGCATGCTGTTCTTGAATTGAAATCTGCAGTACTCCCTAACTGATTGGCTCACCTAAATTTAGGGCTGCAACTCTATGGCATAGAGATCGTACTAGCTAAATTCGGATATAAAGCCAGAAACTAGCTGCAGCTGCGGTTGGTTTCTGGCTTTTTCGATGATGGGTTTACATTTGTCATGGTGTTGCTGATTATCTATCGTGCCAGCACTTTTTATGAGCTTCTACTTTGGGGCGATAAAACCCCTGATTTCCATTGCATATCTACAATGCTTATAACTTGAGAATTGGTTCGGAGATAGAGCTGCCTGAGCTTTGTCCTGCCGAAGGTGCTCCGGACGTTGTGGTGCGTCTTCGTTCCTTGCCATTGGGCGACAGGCCATCAAAAGTCTCTCTGTCAGAGGTCTTTGGGAATTTGACGGGTATTGCCCAAGTCCTGATTCGAAACGGGCAAGAGATTTTGCTCGATCCCCTTGCGGAAACGCCCTCCTCTCTTCTAAGCCCTAATATTCTGGGTGGCTGCATGGCCGTTATCTTGCAGCAGCGGGGGTATTTGGTTCTCCATGCCAGTAGTGTTGTGATCGGTCGCCAGGCGGTGGCTTTTTTGGGCCGGTCTGGCGCAGGAAAATCGACTTTGGCAACCGCTTTTTACGCTCAGGGGTATCCATTAATTACCGATGATGTTTTGCCTGTCCAGATCGAATCAATTGGGAGTCAAGTGATTCCTAGCTTTCCCCGAATTAAGCTGTGGCCTGAAACCTTGGCAGAGATCGCGCCGAATCTGCCCAAACTAAGCCCGATTTACAAAGGGCCTCATAAGTGGTCTTACTTGGCTTCGCAGCCGCAGTTAGAGGATGTTTGAAAAGTTATTCGGTGTCAAAATCGCTACGCGAGTCGCCGCACCATGATGCGAAT
>JAQCKL010000107.1 GCA_027592485.1 Cyanobacteriota bacterium | reverse complement strand
CATCTTCTGCCCCCATCCCCTCGCACCCCGGCCCCAGACCGTAGGCAGCTTGGTTCAGCCTTGTCCTTAAACCGCCACAACGGGGCTGGTCTCGATCCCAGCCGCTGCCAAATCGGGACCTTGCCATGCTTTGCCATCTAGGGCCATTTGCTCAATCAAGCTGGCTAACCGCAGCGCTTTCAGGGCCTGCTCACCCCCCACAGAAGGGGTTTCGCCACCGCGAACACAAATCACAAAATGCTCTAACTCCGCATGCAGAGGTTCGATATTGCTGGTATAGACCTTCTCGATCAAACCATCCTGACGATAGAGCACCTGACCGTAGTCGGTCATGGTGTTGGCTGTGGTCTGACGGTGGATCAAAATCTCGTTATTGAGAAAGTCGGCTTCTGTCAAAGAGGTTTTGCAGTGAGCCGTGATGGTGCGAATCTTGCGATGGGTGACCTTACTGGAAGTTAGCGTGGCCACAATGCCATTGGAAAATCCGAGGGTAGCGGTCACGTAGTCGAGGTGGCTGGAGTGATTGGCAGACCGACTACCACTGGCGGTGAGCTTAACCACCGGTGATGCGGCAAGTTCCAACAGCAGGTCAATGTCATGGATCATTAAATCCAGCACCACAGAGACATCATTGGCTCGCTGAGAATAGGGGCTCATGCGCCGGGCCTCAAGCGCCAATAACTCCTGGGTCTTGAGCACCTGATGGAGTTCTTTAAAGGCAGGGTTAAAGCGCTCGATATGACCCACCTGCAAAATACAGCCAGACTCGGCAGCGGCGTTAACGAGGGACTCGGCCTCGGCAATACTGGCGGCGATAGGTTTCTCAATCAGCACATGGATACCGGCTTGTAAGCAAGCCATACCGACCTGGTGATGGAGCCGGGTCGGCACGGCAATACAGACCGCATCCACCCGCTCTAGCAAATCCTCATAGGATTCGAAGAACCGCACTTGGTATTTGCCAGCGGTATCCAACCCCAATTCGACGTTGACATCGGAAACGCCCACCAACTCCACATCCTTAAGCCGACTCAGGACTCGGGCGTGGTGCTGACCCATATTGCCGACACCGATTACCCCGACTCGAATGGGCATCGGATGATTCAGTGGACCCGTTCCATTCAGATCGGTCCCAGGGAAGTTACTATGCACGCCTGTGTCTCCTCATAAACAGGACGATGGGGCGGAAGACCAACATTAAAATCATCAAAATATTACCACGGCCATCGTTTTGTGATGTTATCTTAAGACGCTGAGAACCTTGGCAGTATTTGGCTAAAAAGACCTAAATAGGCTGCTTTTGGGGCGCACCAACTGAGATTTAATCTGATCAAAAAGAGGGGTAAAAATGGGTAGAGATTGTGGATCTGCAGGATATTGATCTACCCAAGTAATTATTCCAAATTCAAGGGACGCAGCTTTGGAGAAAGCGGTTCCGTCGTCTCCGGTGACACCGTAGCGGCAGGGGAGGCAATTGAGGAGAGTTGTTGGGCGCGGACTTCAACCACTCTCAGGCCTTCCATGGCACTCACCATCCATTGCCAGCCACTATGGCAGGTATAGTCTCCCACCTCAGGGATGGCATGAAGTTGATGGATTAAAAATCCTGCTAGGGTTTGATACTCCCCTTGATCCGGTAATGCTAGATTGAGCTGTTCATTTAATTCGGCCATAGAGATTTGGGCTTGAATGCGATAACAATCCCCTTCTAAGGCTTGAATCAATCCATGGGCAAAGGTTTCACTGTCATGCTGATCGCCAATGATTTCAGCAATCACATCTTGTCGAGTCACTAACCCGGCAGTACCTCCAAATTCATCCAAGATCATCACCATCGATTGCCCTGACCGTTTCATAATTTGCAGCAAGCTATGGAGTTGGGTGGATTTCGTCACGAAGCGAGTGGGGTAGACCCAGGCACTGATAGGGCTATGGGGAGTAATCTGTTGACCGGCCAAGGGTTCTACCAAATCCTTCCAACGAATCACCCCCATCACATCGTCTAAGGACTCATTAATGACGGGGAATTGGGTGTAGCCGGTGGCCACAATGACATCTAGCAAGTCCTGGAGGGTAGCCGTTTTAGGCAGGGCTTCAATTTGGGTGCGGGGAACCATGACTTCGTCGACGGTGACGTCACGAAACTCAAACACATTTTTGAGGAGCTCCCGTTCATCAGCGTCAAAGCCCGCTGATTCTGTCGAGGTCTGAATAATCAGGTGGAGCTCTTCGGGGGTCAGACGACTATGCCAGCTTTGACTCCCCTGGTAATCAATCCCGACAAGTCTCAGTAAACAGCGGGTGGATTGATTCAAGATCCAAATAAACGGCATAAAGAGCCGGGCAATGGTGAGGCTAGGCGCTCCCAGAAAACGGGCCAGTTGCTCTGGATAGAGCAGAGCCACGGCTTTGGGGCAAAGTTCTCCTAACACAATCTGTAGGTAGGCAATGGTGATAAATGCCAGCAGCACAGCGACGGAATGGGTCACGGCATGCACGATGGGAGTCGGCAGGGGTAGAGCATCAAGCCCCTGGAGCAAGATGACTGCCATAGTGTTCTCCCCAATCCAGCCCAGGGCCAAACTGGAGAGGGTGATCCCAATTTGAGTGGTGGAGAGAAGCCGTTCTATGCTGCGCTGAAACCGCTGTACAGCCTGGGCTGGGACATCACCATTGGCCACCAACTGATTGATGCGCGATCGCCGCACGGACACAATTGAGAACTCAGCAGCCACAAAAAAGGCATTGATACCAATCAGAGCCAAGACTGCTAGCAACCGGCTAAAGACATCGAAGCGAGGCAAGTCCATCGACTAGCTATCCTGAAGGGTCCCGTTGCAACTCATCTCCAAAGAAAGCACTGGTTAAAAGGCTGGGCTAATTTCTGGGCAACTCTGAATCAGGCGCGACTGCCCCCCCTGACATGCGGGCTTGAACTTCATTCACAATGTCTTGCTCACTGCGCAGGGTAGCGGCTTGGCCAGAGGGTGCGGCTCGGTTAGTAGCAGCGCTACTAGCGGGTCGCGAATCGGGTTGGCGCACCCCGGTGAGGGCTTGGCGACCTAAGGCATATCCCCACGAGGCGCTGACCACACCGGCTCCAATCATCAGAGCCAGTAACAGGGTTGTAAAAGCAACGGCTGGATTAATGCCCATGCGGCAAGAAAAAAATGGGGTTGAAAAGAATTGTCAATTCATCATAGTGCTGCAACCCAACTTCCGCACAGATGCATGACGGATCTTTGAGCCCAGCCTTTAAGGGGGTGTCGGGTTCAGGGTGTCGGGCTAATATATAAGCAATTACCAGGGTTGGCCGAGCGGATTAGGCAGCGAACTCATAATTCGCCTTAGGCAGGTTCGACCCCTGCACCCTGGATTATCTGGTTTTGGAACGGCATCCAAAGGCTATAGGCCGACTCCCAAGGTGGGAGAAAGGGAGCTGGAATCAACCCCCCATGCCAAGGACTAAGGGTGAGCCGTGAGTACCCCTCGCAGATGGCGACTCACCCCATCGACCCCAGCGGTCAAAACCACTAAGGCCCCTAGGGTGAGGGTGAGTCCAGGGTAATCAAAACTGCTGATTTGTTCGGTCATCAGCCGCCCCAGCCCCCCTGTGCCCACCAACCCAACAATCACGGTTTCCCGCAAGCAGACCTCCCAGCGATAGCAGATGTAAGCCAGAAAGCGTCCTAGGTTTTGGGGCAAAATGCCGTAAAGCAAAACACCAGTGGTGCCTGAGCCGAGGGTTCTGAGGGCGCGGACGGGTCGATCCTCTAGATTTTCGTTGACCTCTGCCATGAGTCGCCCTAGGACGCCAAAGTTATGAATGGCGAGGGCGATCGCTCCCGGCAACACCCCTGGGAAAAACAGGTAGAGGGCCACTAAGGCCCAGATCGGAGCGGGGATCGCCCGGCAGAGCAACAGCAGCAAGCGACTGCCCACAAGGACCACCCAACCCCAGGGCAAAGATCGCATTGAAAAAGATCGCATTGGACCAGTTTTCCCTGGCCTCAACAGCCCCCCAGGGAGCACGATGGTTTGGGCGGCGGGGAAGGACAGGATCATGGCCAGGGTTCCGGCCATGGCGATCGCCACCGTGGCCATGGCCAGGGTCTGCACTGACAAGGGGAGCAAAGGACCGAGGGCGGCCAGGGTGAGGGGAAACGGATTGGCATCTCGGAGCAAGGTGGATAGTCTTTGCCAGGTTTGGGGATCCCCCAGCAGCCCCCAATGGAGCGGTAGACCCGCGAAGCAGAGGGGAACGGTGATCCCCGCTGCCACCCCACTACCCAGCACCATGGGATCCCTGCGGGGGGGTGCCCGGTTCGCGGTTGCGGCATGGGGCTGAGGGGAAGAAGTGCGTCGAGACGCATTCAGGTCCAGACGGCTGGTAAAGCCCAATCGCCGCCGCACCAGGCCACTCCACAGATCGACCGCGCCATTTAACAGCATCAGGGCATAAAAGCCCGTCCACAACTGGTGATACTGCAAGGACTGTAGGCTCAGCAGAATTTCATAGCCCAGCCCGCCCGCTCCGATAATGCCCAATACCGCCGCTGCCCGTAGGGAACATTCAAACCGGTAAAAACCGTAGGAGAGCAGATTGGGCAGTGCCTGGGGCAGTAATCCATACAGCCAAGCGTTCAAGGGCGGAGTGCCCGTGGCGAGGAGTGCCTGCAGCGGTGCTTGGGGCGTTTCATCAAAAATATCGGCAAAGACCTTGGCGACGATCGCCCCAAAGGGAATCGCGATCGCCAGCACCGCCACCAAGGGCTCTAGACCCATCACCTGCATCAGCAGCAGTCCCCATACCAATACATGGATAGCTCGGGGGAGCGCTAATATCCACCGCAGTCCCCGCCATACCCATCGGCCTCTGGAAATGTGCCGGGGCCAGACGCTGCGCCACCAGGTTTCGGAACAGAGGACCCCGCCGACCAAGCCCAAACCCAAACTCAGGACAGTGCCGCAGACCCCATAGGCAAAGGTGACACCCGTGGCTTTTGCCAAGGTGAGGAGAAAATCTCCTTGCAGGTCGGGGGTCATGCTGGCCCCCAAAAACTGGAGCAGTTGCGGTAACCCGTCGAGGTTGAGGACCGGTTGCCGACCGATGCCGGTCATGGCCAAACTCAGGGCGATCGCCCCCAGCACCATGGCCCCGGTGCGGGTGCGAGGGCTGTACCAAGGGGGTGGCGGTGGCAGGGTGAAAGGGTGATTTTGATTGGGTTTCAAGGCTTTAGGGTGCTAGCTGGTATAGCCCCTGTAACATCGAGTCGCTCACCTGAGCCACCGGGGCATCAAACACCAATTGCCCCTGCCGAAGGCCGATGAGGCGATCACAGTAGGTTTGGGCAAAGGCCACCTCATGGAGGCTCACCACCAGGGTTTTACCCGCCTGTACACACCAGTCCCGCAGCAGGGCCATGAGATCATGGGCGCGGGCCGGATCGAGGCTGGCAATGGGTTCATCCGCTAGCACCACCTGGGGATCTTGCACCAACATGCGGGCGATCGCCACCCGCTGCTGTTCCCCCCCCGAGAGGAGATCGGTGCGGGCATAGAGTTTGTCCAGTAGCCCAACTTGCTCTAGGGCATTGGCGGCGGTCTCCACCGCTTGGGGCCAGGCGAGGGATAAAGCGGCTTTAGGGGCAGACCAGCGGCCCAAATGTCCCGCATTGACGTTGTGAATCACGGCTAGATTGGCGACCAAATCATGGTGTTGATGGATCCGCCCTAGGTGACGTTGTACCTGCCGGAGTTGTTGAGAGGACAGGTGATGTAGCGATCGCCCCAAGAGGTTGACCTGTCCCGTTGTCGGGAAGATCGTGCCGTTTAAGACATTCAGCAGCGTGCTTTTGCCAGCGCCGCTAGGCCCCAAAAGTGCCACCCGTTCCCCTACTTGAATGGTTAGGGATATATGGTTAAGAGCTGTAACGCTGCCGAAGTGGTGGCTGATCCCAGCCAAGGTCAAGGCTGCGCCCTTGCCGTCCATGACCCTAACCATCCGCGACCCTATTCATCAATTTAATGACCTAGCCCAATGCAATGGAACAAAGCAGCGTTCACCCTAACGGATGAACCCCCGGCTAATAGTTTAGAGGCCACCTATCAACTTTTGAGTCGCACCTACTGGGCTCAAAATCGTCCCCTAGAAAAAGTGGAAGGGATTTTGGCCCAATCCCTATGTGTGTACTTGCTGAACGGAACCCAGCAGCAAATTGGCTTTGCTCGGGTGATTAGCGACTATGTCACCACCGCTTGGGTTGCCGATGTGGTGGTAGCTGAAGCCTATCGAGGCCAAGGTTTAGGGGCCTGGATGGTCACCTGCTTAATGGCGCATCCCCAAGTCAAAGGGGCTCAATTTATTTTGCAGACCAAAGACGCCCACCGCTTCTATGAGCAGTTTGGTTTCGAGCAAAATTCCGCCTTGATGAGCACCAGGGTCGATCATCTGCCACCGGGCTAGTCTTCGCTAAAATGCACCCAGTCCTAAAACTGCGCCCCTGCTGTGTTGACCCTCGCCGTTCAGACGATTGTGCTGGCTCTCTTTAAGGAGAACTCCGGGAAAGAAACGACCTGCTGTAGGGTGCGGTTAGCGAAGCGCCACACACCAAATGTCAGACGTTTTTATGGCCAGACACCGCCTAAGTCCCCTGGTTATCGGGGGGGCCGCAGGCCCTTTGCCCCGCAGGTCACGCCATTGCGGTGGGGTGAAGGACACCGGGGGCAACTCCTGTCTGGGGTGGCGATCGCCCTTTTCACCCTGGTCCTCCCCAGCACTGCCCAGGCCCAGACGCCCCAAAATCCGGTATTGCAAATTGGGGTGGTGCAGCGGTTTGGCAATGACCCCGATGAGACCCTGGTGATTGAGCCGCTACAGGGGGACACCCTCACCCTGCAATTCAAGTCTGGCGAGCAGCTAGAAACCCTCACAACCAACCAGGTGGTGCTCGAAACCGCCCCCCGGCCCCTGGCCGAACCGGTCCTGGAGGAGCGGGTCGTACTCAGCACCCACCGCAGCTTTGAGAGTGCCGAAGACAGTGCCCACCAGTGGCAGCAACGGGGCATTGCCACCGAGATTGCCCAGCCCAACAACTGGCAGGTGTGGGGCAAGCGGGACGTCTACAGCACCCCCCTGGTGCGGCGACTGTTGTTAGAGGATCTGCAAGGGGCGGGCTATGACCAGGTCTTTCTGGATAGCCAATTGACGGCAGCGGTACCCCAGGCCGCCTTTATTGCCAATGGCTTTCGCTACAACCGCAGCATCGTCAGCATCACCACCGCCAACCAACGGGTGCGGGTGATTCGCCGGGAGGGGGATGACGATAGTAACCGACTCTATGGGGGGAATTTGCGGCTACAGCCCAATGCCTATGGCACCTATACCCTGGTGAATCGGGTGCCGATCGAAACCTATTTGCGGGGGGTGGTGCCCTACGAGATTGGGCTGGGGGCACCCCGCACCACCATTGAGGCCCAGGCAATCTTGGCCCGTACCTATGTGTTACGGAACCTCCGCCGATTTGTGATTGATGACTATCAGCTCTGTGCCGATACCCAGTGCCAGGTCTATCGGGGGTTGAGTGGTTCGGCGGAGGTGAGCGATCGCGCCATTGCCGCCACGGCGGGTCAGGTGCTCACCTACGAGGGGGAGCTGGTGGATGCCCTCTATTCCTCCAATAGCGGCGGGATCACGGCCTCCTTTAGTGATGTGTGGAATGGCCCCGATCGCCCCTATCTGCGCCCCGTGCTGGATTCTGTGCAGGGGGTGTGGAATCTGGCCCAGCGGCCCCTGTCGGAGGAGGCCAACCTCAGGGCCTTTATGGCCCTAGAAACCGGTTTCAACTCCGAAACCTGGGATGCTTTCCGCTGGCAGGAGGACATGACCCTGGCCGATATCACCGCCGACTTGCAAGCCTATCTGCAGGCACAATCCCATCCCTTGGCTGGGTTTACCCAGGTGCAGCGGCTGGTGGTGACGGCGCGATCACCCTCGGGCCGGGTCAAGCAGCTCCAAGTGGGTACCGATTTGGGCGTCGTCACCCTCGAAAAGGATGAGGTACAGCGCGCCCTCTACGCCCCCATTAGTTTGCTGTTTTACCTGGAAGGGCTCTATGACCGGGATGCCAATGACCCAAACCAGTTGATTTTGCGAGGCTACCGCTTTATTGGCGGCGGCTTTGGCCATGGGGTGGGCCTCAGCCAAACCGGGGCTTATCACCTAGGGGATTTGAACTGGTCGAGCGATCGGATTTTGCAGTTCTACTACCCCGGCGCAGAGCTACAACCGATCAGCGATCAACTGGTGCTGTGGCGGGATCCCTACCAGGTCGAAGCAACGGCTGAGTAATGTAGCAACATCCCATGGCGGGGCCAAGCGATCTGAGCCCGACATGGGATCAGGCCCACTACAACACTCGACCGGAGGCACTGCGGGGCTGATAGCGACCCATACCGGGTTTGCCTAGCCACTGATCCCCATCCACAATGCACTGTCCCCGCAGGAACACCCGTTTGACTTTGCCGGTGACTTCCCGCCCTTCAAACAGAGAGTAGTCCACCAGGGAATGGTGGTTGCTAGCACTGAGAGTGTGGGTTTCGTTGGGATCAAAGAGCACGATGTCGGCATCGCTGCCGATCGCGATCGTCCCCTTTTGGGGGAACAGCCCAAACATCTTGGCCGGGGCGGTGGCGGTGAGCTGCACAAACCGATTGATATTGATGTGTCCAGCCCGCACCCCACCGTCGTAGAGCAGGGTCAGCCGTAGCTCCACCCCCGGTGCCCCATTGGGGATCTTGTTGAAATTGTCCTGCCCAAACCGCTTGGACTTCAGCAGCCCCATCGGGTTTTCGTTAAAGCAGAAGGGACAGTGGTCGGTGGCCACCAGTTGCAAATCGTCGAACTTGAGCCCCCGCCACAGGGCATGTTGGCAACTGTGGGTGCGCAGGGGCGGCGTCATCACATATTTGGCCGCTTCAAAATCGGGGCGATCGTATTCTGACTTGTCCAGAAATAGGTAATGGGGGCAGGTTTCGGCAAAGGCGTGGATGCCGCGATCGCGGGCTTCCACCACCGCTTGCAGGGCATATTCAGAGGACAGGTGGACGATATACACCGGGATCTCCGCCAACTCGGCGATGCGAATCACCCGATGGGCCGCTTCCCCTTCCATGATGCCAGGGCGAGTGAGCTGGTGGTATTTGGGGGAGGTGTTGCCCTGTTCGAGGGCCTCGTCGATCAACGCCTGGATAACCAACCCGTTTTCGGCATGGAGGTTGACCATGCCCCCATGGCTGCCCACCTTACGCATGGTTTTAAAAATGTCGGCGTCATCCACCATCAACACGCCGGGATAGGCCATGTACATCTTGAAGCTGGAGACCCCATCGTGGTTGATCAGGTCGGGCAGCTCAGCCAAGGAGCTGGGATTGACGTCGGTGAGGATGACGTGGAAGGCGTAGTCTACACAGCACTGGGGTTCGGCGGCGGCGAGACGGCGATCGAGGGCGGCTTTGGGGCTGTCGTCGTGGAACTGCTGGGCGAAATCGATGATGGTGGTGGTGCCCCCAAAGGCGGCAGAAATGGTGCCGCTCTCAAAGGTGTCGCAGGTGTAAACATCGTTGCCCATGGGGGTTTCCATGTGGACATGGGCATCGATACCGCCAGGAAAGACCAGTAGGCCGGTGGCGTCGTAGGTTTCGGCATCTTCGGCATCAATGGTGCGGGCGATCGCTTCGATTGTGCCGTTGTCGATCAAGATGTCGGCAACGTAGTCATCGACGGCGGTGACAATCCGGCCCCCTTTGATTAAGACTTTGCCCATAAGTGTGCTCTCCAAGATGGTGTTAAGTCAGTGTTACGCCAGTCAACAGGGCTCAAGCCTCGCTTGCGGCGATCGGGTAATCCCTAAATTAGGAAAGTGTTCTGAAAACGTACCAGGTCAAGGGCTCAGAAAACTGTCAACCACGAGTAGTGTTGGCGAGAGGACTTTTCTGGTAGGATAAAAAACCCATGTGTGATGCGTGAATAGGTTATCTGCTTGAGCGTGACTTGTTCCTTGATGCCGCCTAGCATGGTCCCCCACCCACCAGTTTGAAAGGTTTGCGAAACGTTCATGATCAAGTTGCGATTGAAGCGCTTTGGTAAGAAGCGGGAAGTGAGTTACCGGATCGTGGCGGTAAACAGTACATCTCGACGAGATGGCCGTCCCCTAGAGGAATTGGGATATTACAATCCCCGTACCGACGAAACTCGTCTAGAAATGCCTGCAATCGTGCGCCGCCTCCAGCAAGGTG
This sequence comes from Cyanobacteriota bacterium, assembly GCA_027592485.1. GTDB lineage: Bacteria > Cyanobacteriota > Cyanobacteriia > Phormidesmidales > Phormidesmidaceae > PCC-6406. The sequence continues at coordinate 165 of JAQCKL010000107.1, read as the reverse complement.
CCCAGCCCACGAAAACCGTGCAGCATATTTTGGAGAAGGCGAATGTCTTCGAGCAGCTCAAAGCCGATGCCTGAAGAAACCCCAAAGCCCTTGGTTGAGGGAGAAGAGAACCTTGACTATGGGGCGTTGGTTCGTTTTTTAATAGAGCCGTTTCTAGAAACACCA
>JAQCKL010000106.1 GCA_027592485.1 Cyanobacteriota bacterium | reverse complement strand
AAGCAGATTCCCCCTAAAACCCAAGCCGTAATGTGGCGAGAAGGTTGCGATCGCTCGCCGGTTTGATGCCAGGTTTGTTTTCGGTACGCCATTCTAACCTCTGTTAGCTTTCCCGTAGTACGTAACCCACGCCTCGAACGGTTTGAATCAGGCGCTTGTCATGGTCGCTATCAATTTTCAACCGAAGATAGCGAACATATACTTCAATGACGTTGGATTCTCCCATAAAGTCGTAACCCCAGACGTTCTCCAGGATCTGTTCACGGGTCAATACCTCTCGGGGATGCTCCATCAGGTAGCGCAGCAGCTCAAACTCCTTCATGGTCAAGTCAATAATGCGATGGTTGCGAATGGCCGTGCGATTGCCTAAATCTAGGGTCAATTCTCCAAATCGCAGTTGCTCCGCCACCACCTCCCCAGGCTTAAGGTAGGCCTGCACGATATTCAAGAAGGACTCAGCCCGATAGGGTTTTAAGCAATAGTCATCCGCCCCGGACTCTAGGCAAGCGATGCGATCTTCGAGGGTATCCCGAGCCATGCAGAGCAGGATGGGATTAAACAGCCCCGCAGATCGCAACCGTTGGCACACCGCCAGGCCAGAATCGTTGCCCAACAGGCGATCTACCACGATCAGGGCGGGCTTGAGCCGCCGGGCTTGCTCTAAGCCCGCATCAATGCTCGGGGCCGTCACCACCTCGTAGCCCGCTTCCACCAGATCACGACCCATGCGGCCAGATAGGTCGGCGCTGAGCATGATCAGGAGGACCTGGGGCTGGGCAGGTAGCGTACTGCTATCCATAAACAAACCGTAGGTCAGAGAAAAATTGTCCCAAAACAGTGGCCTAAAACCGGTGATTGCCGCTAATTATAGTTCCTACGGCAACTCCACTGAGGTGGGTTTGGCGATATGGGGTAAGCCCCACCCTAGCTTTTCGCGCAATACCTTGAAAAATTCTGGGTCTTGTAGGCGCAGGAAGCGGGCCGGATAGGGCGATCGCTGGGTTTGAACGCGATCGCCGGGCAAGACATAGCACCCGGCATTGCCATCCACCACAATCACCAGAGGATCAGGGTTGGCGGAGGTGATGGTGACGGGTTCGCTGTCCGGGAAAACCAGCCCCCGAGAGGCGAGGGAATGGGGGCAAATAGGAATAAGTTGGGTCACGGGGACCCCTGGGGTCAGGACTGGCCCCCCCGCCGACAGGGAATAGGCCGTTGACCCGGTGGGGGTAGAAATGATCACCCCATCCGCCGCAATATCGACCGGGGCATGGTGCCCAACCACCACCTCAAAGTGACACATACTGGTCAACGGTTCCCGGTGAATCACCATCTCGTTGAGGCAAAGGGCTTCCCAAATTAGTTGATCTTCGTGAAAAAGCCTCACCGCCAACATGGCCCGCTCTTCAATTCGATACTGGCCTTGGAGGACCGCTTCCATCGCCTCAGGCAATTGATTCAAGTAGGTTTCTGTCAAAAACCCCATATGGCCGGTATTGACCGTTAGCAGCGGTACTCCCACCGGAGCCACTTGCCGAAAAGCAGACAGAACCGTACCATCGCCGCCCAAGACGACAGCAAAATCCATCTGGTCATCAAAACCAGAGGGAACCTGGTTTTCCATGCGGGTATGGCAGAGGGGGCGATCGGGCATGGAGTAGCCCAATAACCCCCCCTCTCCAGTGACTGGCACGACCTGATAGCCCCGCGCCTGTAGCTTTTCTTGCCAGTGTTCAGCCACTTGGCAGGCTACGGGCTTAACGTCGTTAAAGATGATGCCAACCTTAGGCACGCGCGTTTCCAGTGGGGTTAAATGCGTCAACAGGTCGGATGTTCCCCAATTGCAACCCTCACCCATGGGATAGGGTCCTCAGCAGAGGTGGAGAATTCCGAGTCTCCCTAGGCTACCGCCTTTGTCTCCCCCTTGGCTAGACAGCCTTTCATCCTGACCTGTGATCGCCTCAGGTCGGGATGAAAGGCGACGTTCGTTTGCTGTAACCGGTCTAGCGCCTGCTATGCCGGCTTAACCTGAGCTAGCCGTGTCGAAAATGTGGGTAGACCATCCTGGCTCAGGTCGCTATGGTAGCTATGAGTTAGCACGATGGTGGTGTCAGTCCCCGCCCAGTGCTGAGCGTCTAATCCTCTCCCACTGCGCTTAATCTTGGTGCTCCAACCCTCCTAGTCCCGTGACCCAACGCCGTTCCCTGCCCGAAACCACTGCCCATGTCCGCATTACCCATCAGTCCTGGCAGCAGGGCCGATTAGAGGGGGAAGTGTGTGCGAGTGCCTATACCTGGCAATTTCGATGGCAGTTTCCCAAGGGGCAATTGATGATTGAGCCGTCCCTGGGACGGGCCTTAATCCGAGAGCCCTTGGGGCGATTTCTAGAGCGCTTTGACTATCAACTAGAACCGGGTGGGGATTACACGTTTACCATCCGCGCCAAGCTGTAGGGAGCTGGAGAGTGAGGGAGCGGGGGAGATGGGGCGCTAGGGGGATGTGACTGGAGCAGCATTCGTTCACATTAATTGTCGGTCAATCGGTTGAGATACCGCTCAATCAGCAGGATGGCCACAATGTCATCAATGGGACGCGGTGGGGTGCGCAGGCCCTCTGGTAGTAGTCTTCGCCAGCCTTTGGGGGGATACATTTGCCAGTAGCGATCGCGGGCTTCTAGGGTGCTGTACCGTTCATCGACTAGGACGATGCGTAGATTCTCTAACTGTGCAGCCAACTTTGCTTGCCACTGTTTGGCTGTGGTTTGATCCCCCATCACTACCACAGACACGGGATAGCGCTGCTGTAGTGCCCTCAGGGCCTCAACGGCGTTAGGGGCGACCACCACAGCATGGTGGTAGAGGGTGAGATCTAACCCCATCACCGCCACACCGCATTTCTCCCGGCCCGGATCAAATCCTAGGATGACGGGTTGGGTGAGGGGTGTCACAGAAAAGCTCACTAGCACTTACCCGACCAAGAACGGGCCAATAATATTGCTTGCAGGCATCCTAACGGATATCCCCCAATCATTGGGTCGCGGTTCCAGAAGGCTACCCCCAGCCCATCTGTCATCCTGGCATTTACTCAATACTGCGAGTACACTAAGTCGTCTCTTACCGCCACACAAGTTTTGGACCCAAACAGGCAAACCCTTGAGTTTTTTGACGGTTCACCCTAGCCTAGTGCCGTAAGGCCCTGATATTGCTATCAGGACTCTATATCTAGAGCTAATTTGTTCTTGCCCCCAGGGGAATTTGTTGTCATCCTTACCCCTTGATTGGGGCATCTCCCAAAGGCTTCAGTTTATTAGTACTATCGATTTAGTACGTCTGTTTTATCTCCCTATGGTATTCCTGGTCAGTGCACATCACGCGCGTTGAGTTGTCCCACTTTAAATCCTTTGGCGGTACGGCATCAGTGCCCCTGCTGAACGGATTTACAGTCATCTCTGGCCCTAATGGTTCAGGGAAGTCCAATATTTTGGATGCGCTTTTATTTGCGTTGGGGCTGGCCAGCTCTAAGGGTATGCGGGCCGATCGCCTGCCGGATTTAGTCAATCAGAGTCAAATGGGACGGCGATCCACCTCGGAAGCGAGCGTGACGGTCACCTTTGACATCAGTGATATGACATCGGAGTTATTGGCAGAGGATGAGGACGATGCACCGCTCGCCCCCCAGGCAGAACCCCATGGTGAGGGGCCGACCGATAACGCTGCCCCCGATGGGGCGGGGGGCGAGACGGGTAGTGAGGCGGGGGGCGATGATGGCGACAACAATTTGGTGCCCTTACCCGTCAGTCGCGAATGGACTGTGACCCGACGATTGCGGGTGACCAGCCAGGGCACTTACACCTCGAATTACTACATCAACGGTGAGCCCTGCACCCTGACTCAGCTCCATGAGCAGCTACAGCGCTTTCGTATCTACCCAGAGGGCTACAACGTTGTTCTGCAGGGGGATGTCACCGGCATTATCTCGATGAACCCCCGAGAGCGGCGGGAAATCATTGATGAGTTGGCGGGGGTGGCATCCTTTGACCGCAAGATCCGGCAGGCCAGCGACAAGCTGGATGTGGTGCAGGAGCGGGAAGAGCGTTTTCGCATTGTTGAGAAAGAATTGATTGGGCAGCGCGATCGCCTCGCCCAAGATCGCCTCAAGGCCGAAAAATATCAGCGCCTCAAAGGGGAATTGCAGCTGCGCACCCAATGGGAGGCGGTGCGACTGTGGCAAACCCAACAGCGTCAAATTGACGCCGTTCGCCAGCAAATTCAGGCGGACGAAACCACCGCTACCCAGTTGACGGCAAACATTCAAACCTTGAATGAAACTTTAGCGGCTACCACAGTCACCTTAGAGGCCCTGAATACCCGTGTTAAAGCCCTAGGGGAAGATGAATATTTGGCGTTGCAAAGCCAGGTGGCCACCCAAGAGGCCGAGTTGCGACAGCTCCACCGCCAGGCTCAAACCTTAACCGAAGCGCAGCAGGGGATCGCGGCTCGGATCCGACAAGCTCAAATTGATCGCCAGCAGCAGTCCCAGACCCAAGCCCAGTTGGAGGCAGACATTCAGGCCCTCAGCCAAGGGGAGCTCCGGCAGTTGCAGGGGGCCGTGGAGCAGGCCCAGCAGGCCTTGGCTGAGAAGCGCGAGGCCACTCGGGAAATTGCCAATGCCTCCCAAGCCTGGATCGAGGAGCAAACCCGCGATCGCCGCACCATTGAAGAACAGTTGAAGATTCTGGAGCCGCTGCGGGCAGAGCAGGTGCGCCTGCAAGAGCGTGTCAGTCAACTCACCCAGCAAATTGAACCCCTCCAAACGACTCTCCAGGAACTCACCCAAAGTATCGCCGCCCTGGATGATCCTGAACAGGCCAGTGACGCCAACCTAGAAATCGCGGTCCAGACCCAAGCCGGAACATTGGCCGCTGCAGAGCAGGAATTGCAGTTGCAGCGGGAGACCCAGCAACGGCTGCTGCAGGAACAACGGGATAAACAGCGTCAACTGGATCGCCTAGACGCCCAAAACCAGGCCATGCAAGAAAGCCAGGGCACCCAGGCTACGAAGGTCTTGCTCGATAGCGGCCTACCCGACATCTGTGGCCTCGTCGCCCAATTAGGCCGGGTGGATCCCCGCTTTCAGCTCGCCTTAGAAATTGCGGCGGGGGCGCGGTTGGGCTATCTAGTGGTGGAAAACGATCGGGTAGCGGCCCAAGGCATTAACCTGCTGAAGCAGCGACGGGCGGGACGGGCCACCTTTTTGCCCCTAAACTCCATTCGGGCACCCAAGTTCACCCCGGTGCCGGAATGGAAGCGACCCGACGGCTTGGTGGACTATGCCGTCAACCTAATTGATTGTGACCCCCGCTTCCAAAAGGTGTTTGCCTTTGTATTTGGGAGTACCGCTGTTTTCGAAACCCTGGCAGCGGCCCGTGCTCACCTGGGGCAGTTTCGCATGGTTACCCTAGAGGGGGAACTGATGGAAACCAGTGGGGCCATGACCGGGGGTAGCCTTAGCCAACAGCGAGGACGGCTCCATTTTGGCACCGTTGATCCGGGTGAATCAGAGGAGGCGATCGCCCTGCGACAGCGCCTAACGGAACTTAGTCAAATTTTGGCCCATTGTGAGCAGCGCATTGCGGCGGCCAGTGAAGCGGCCAAAGTCGCCTCCCAAGCCCTGATTGAAACCCGCCAGCAGCATCGAGAGGCCCAACTCCAGACCCAGCAGCACCAGCGGCAGCAGCAGCAGTTGCAAACCCAACAGAGCCAAGCCCAGAGCCGCTTCGTGCAGTCCCAGCAAGAACTCGCCGTTGCCCAGGCTCGTTTAGGGGAACTGGCCGCTATCATTCCAGAGCGAGAGGCCGCCCTCCAGGCCCAGCGAGCCCATCTAGATGAATTGGAGCAATCTCAAACCCATCAGGCTTGGCAGCAGGCCCAAGCCGCCGTGCAAACCCTAGAGACCAACCTGAGCGATCGCCAGCAGCACTTACAAGGGGCGGAACGGCGGTTACAGGAGAGCCAAACCCAGCGGGAGCGACTCACCTTAGAGCAGCAGCAAACCCAAACCACCCTTACCGCCCTCGAACAGCAGCAAGCCCAGCAGGATGGCCAACGACTCACCCTTCAACAGCAACAGACGGATCTCGAACAACACATCGCCCAAACCCGTCAGGGCTTGGCGGGGCTGGAGCAAACCCTCGCCACCGAGAAGGCAAACCGCGATCGCTGCGAACATACCCTGCGGGAACAACAAACCCAAAAGCAACAGCTGGAGTGGAAGCACCAAAAGACCCTTGAAGCCCATCAAGACCATCAGCAACAGCTCGCCGCTCTCTTGGCAGAATTAGAAACCCAAGCCGCTGAGCTCCCGGACCCCTTACCGGAGATCCCTGAGGAGGTTGACCTAGAGGCGGTGCGCCATCAAATGAGATCCCTCCAACGCCGCCTAGAAGCCCTAGAACCGGTCAATATGCTGGCCCTAGAGGAGTACAAGCAAACCCAAGAGCGGCTCGAAGAACTGTCCAACAAGCTCACTACCCTGGAGGAAGAGCGCACCGAATTATTGCTACGCATCGAAAACTTCACCACCCTGCGGCAGCGGGCCTTCAAGGAAGCCTTTGATGCCGTCAATGAAAACTTTAAGGCCACCTTTGCCCAACTCTCCGATGGGGATGGCTATCTACAGCTTGATGATCCCCAGAATCCCTTCAATGCGTGGCCAAATCTGGTGGCCCATCCCAAAGGCAAACAGGTGCGGCGACTCGCGTCCATGTCTGGGGGCGAGAAATCGTTGACCGCCCTGAGCTTTATTTTTGCCCTGCAGCGTTACCGCCCCTCACCGTTCTATGCCTTTGATGAAGTGGATATGTTCCTGGATGGGGCGAATGTGGAACGCTTATCTAAAATGATCAAACATCAGGCTCAGCAAGCCCAATTCATTGTGGTAAGCTTGCGCCGGCCCATGATTGAGGCCTCCCAAAGGACCATCGGCGTCACCCAAGCGCGGGGTGCCCATACCCAAGTTTTGGGCATTAATCTGGAGGCTCAAAGTGCTTCTATGTAGGGGGGCTCTATGTAGATCTGTTAAGGTGCAGATTCTCGGATATGATCAATCTTTGACTTAGACCAAGGCTCCATTGCCGCTATTAGGACCGGGCCATGACCTCCTCCTACGACCAGTTTTATCAGCGTTCCGATTTACTCGGCACCCAAATCATTACCCGCAGCAACGGTAAGCGGCTGGGGGTGATTAGCCAGATCTGGGTGGATGTCGATCGCGGTGAAGTGGTCGCCCTGGGTCTACGGGAAACGATCTTGCCGGGGGTCATGACGGGGGATGAGCAAGTCATGCTCCTCAGCAGCATTCGCCAGATGGGGGATGTGATCCTCGTGGATGATGAAACGGCGATCGAGGACAACGTCAGCCTGGCCCCCTACAGCAAAATGACGACGTCCGAGGTGATCACCGAATCGGGTGAAACGCTCGGGAAAGTCCGAGACTTTAAATTTGATGTGATCACGGGCAAATTGGAATCCATTGTGATTGCCTCCTTTGGGTTACCCCAAATTCCCGATCAAGTGATTAGCACCTACGAGTTACCGATTACCGAAATAGTCAGCAGTGGTCCCGATCGCCTGATCGTTTTTGAGGGTGCCGAAGAAAAACTGGTGCAGCTTAGCGTCGGCATTCTCGATCGCCTTGGCATTGGCCGGGCTCCTTGGGAACGGGATGACGACAGCGAATACATCATGCCGGTTTCTACCGCTAATCAGCTGCCCTCTGGGGTGCAGACCCCTGTTGAACCGCGACGGGATTTTCAGCGGCCTGTGGTTGAGCAGCGTCAGCCCGTCGTTCAAGACCGTTGGGCCGAGACGGATTGGGGTGAGCCAGAGCCTGTTCCCGTAGAACCCATCCAGCGCCAGCGAGCTGAGCGCTTTTACCAAGCGGCCCCTGTCCCTAGGGAGAACTGGACTGACGACAAGCCTGAATACAACGCCGATTACAAAGATGTCACGGCTGATGTGTGGACCGAAGACGATGGCGAACCCTACAAAGCACCGCCGGTCAACATTCCCCAAAAGAAAAAGGTGACCGAATACGAGGAAGAACTGGACTACTGATCGCCCCAGAACCGTCACCTTTCTGTAAAGAAGCTTAAGCCGTATCTTTTGTTACGGATGTTGAGCACAACTTTCCCCATGCTTTTCCCCAGGCTGTGGAAAAGCTTTTGGTGTTCACTGCGGCGAACCGCCATCCTAGGTTGGGGATCGGAGCTAATCCCCAGCATCCAATTAATGAATCATCGCTGCCATTGAAATCATAGGTATTACTTCTGGGCTTTTCGAAGAAATACCTATTGGTAAACCGGCATCCATTCTCAAAACTCTATGCATCGATGCCAATGTTTGATCTGCATCGACTTCATGCATTTCAGCCAGGTTTAGGTCAAAACTGTTGTCGATAATACCTTTTTCAAGGGTGGAGACGATTACGATTCAATCGGTCAGCGCAAGTTTATCTAAGCTTTAAACAAAATGGGTGATCCTTATTCTCCCCTTTAACCAATTACGGATTAGGTTCTATACCGTTGTATATGACTGATAGGGTTGACCATCAAAAACCCGCCATTACAGATTTTGAGGCTCGCTTTTATGGCTAGCGCCACTTCCAGCCCCATGCCCTCATCCGGCAAGACCCCTCATCCTATGCCCTTGCTTAAGCCCCTACGTTCCTGGCTCAATACCCGCTCTGTCAAAGACCCCAAGCAGGCTCGCCGCCTCGCCCAACTTATTCCATCGCAATGTCCCTTTGCACGGGACATTACCTTGTTCGGCCACTTGGTAGCCCAAATCCCTCCCCTTTGCAAGCTCAACCCCTTGTATGAGGAATTGATGGCCCTACGATTCCGGGCGCTCTGCTATTTGGTCGATGAATGTGGCGAAGATGTGTCTGCGTTCATCTAGCCGCCGCCCGAACCATCGCTTTACGGCCTAGGGCCATGGATGGGCTTCACAAAAAATCCAGTCTTCGCTAGGAAAAGGACCGGTTTTTTTGTGGGCATCTGCTGTTCTAAAGCCCAACCATATTGCTTTGTATCGCGCTGGCCACTTTGCTTAGGACACCTAGGATCTGATCCTTGGGGCAGCAGCCAAGTAGCTCGCAGTCTTGCCCTAACCGGACTGGCGACTGCTAAAAACCCAAAAACTAGAGTGACCTGTAGGTTAGGTGAAATGCAGTGCAACCCAATACCAGGGCATGTTTTGCTGGGTTTTGCTAGCGCACCACCCAGCTTGCCAATCAAGGAGTAACAGACCACGAGTACTCGGCGTAAATCACTTGACCACTCCAGTTTCTAACCCCCTTGCCCCCTATGCCCCCCGGCCATCTGCAATAGGGCTAGAACTGATGCCATCAGGTACTAGCGGTCAATTGCTTATGTTTCTGGTGCAAAGCGCTTAAACACCACTGTGGTGTTATGCCCACCAAACCCAAAGGCATTGGATAAGGCCACGGTGACCTCCGCCGATTGAGGTTTACCGAGGGTGTAGTTGAGGTCGCAGGCCGGATCCAGGGATTCCACGTTGATGGTGGGGGGAATCGTGCTGTATTCGATCGCAAGCACGGTCGCGATCGCCTCAATGGCCCCGGCAGCCCCCAGCAAGTGACCGGTCATACTCTTGGTGGCTGACAACTTCAGTTGAGCGGCATGGTCACCAAAGACCTTTTTGATGGCACCGGTTTCGGCGATATCCCCCAAAGAGGTGGAGGTGGCATGCATGTTAATGGTGTCTACATCTTCAGGGGAGATGTTGGCATCTTGAAAAGCGCGCTCTAGGGCCAGGGTCACCCCAGCCCCAGAGGGATCAGGGGCAGCAAAGTGATGGGCATCGGCAGAGGCTCCAAACCCTAAGACTTCTGCATAGATTTTGGCACCCCGTTTTTGAGCATGGGTGAGGGTTTCTAAAACCAGAGTTCCAGCCCCTTCTCCCACCACAAAACCATCGCGGTTGGCATCAAAGGGACGGCTGGCAGTGGCCGGGTCATCATTGCGGGTAGACAGCGCCCGCATGGCGGCAAAACCGCCGACGCCCAAGGGGGTGATCGGGGCTTCACTACCGCCACAGATCATCACATCGGCATAACCATGGCGCAACAACAGCACCGCATCACGAATGGCATCATTGCCGGTGGTACAGGCAGACACCACCCCATGATTGGGGCCTTTGAGGCCGTATTCCATGGCAATCATGCCGGCGGCCATGTTGCCAATCATCATCGGAATCATAAAGGGTGACAGGGAACCGGCCCCTTTACTGGCCAGGACTTGGGCTTGCTTTTCGAGCACCCCGAGGCCGCCGATACCAGAGCCAAACACCACCCCCATCCGATTGCGCTCTGATTGCGATCGCTCTGCCGGTTTCAGGTCGGCATCCTCAACCGCCTGTTGGGTGGCAGCTAGGGCGTATTGACAAAAGGGATCCAAGCGGCTGGCCTGCTTGCGATCCATGTAGTTTTTGGGGTCAAAATCCTTGAGTTCGCAG
>JAQCKL010000105.1 GCA_027592485.1 Cyanobacteriota bacterium | reverse complement strand
TCCGGCAGAAGTTGGCTGAACAAGGTCACCCCATATTTTCCTCTAGCCTGCTCTAAAATGCACTACCGAAAAAGTAATTTCTGCGGCGGAACCCATTCGTGATTCTGCGGGCAACATTGTGGGGGCCATTCAGGTAGATTACACTGAGACCGATTTGCTGGCAGCAGAGCGAGAGGTCATCAAAGCGCTCCTGATCGCCTTTGCCCTAATTTTTGGCTGGCAGGTGATCATTAGCTGGATTGTGCTCCGTGTCCTGCGCCCCATTGTCGAGACCTAAGGGGCTTTACGGCTCTCCAAACGAAAGAACAGCACCATTAAGCCGATGACGCCCATCTGCACAGCAAGGTTGGGTAAGGCCTGTTCTAAGTCACGGCCACTGAGGATTTGCATGGAAAACACAAAGGCCCCGATCGCCCCCGAGATTCCAAAGGCACCGTAGATAAACTTCCGTAGACCCTTGTAGGGCGCTTTCGCTTCAGCCACCAGGCGGGCGTAGCGCTCGGGGCTCATCCCAGAGGGAGGGCTGGGCTTGGGGGCGTTGGCAGACTTGTTTTGGGTGGGGCGATTTTTAGCCATTTCATCAGCGCAGTACTGCTATCCATCCTGCCACGGGTCGGGAAACCGTTCAGCCGACCCAGTGGGGTATGGGAAACTGGGGGACATCAGCAACGGTATTCCATTCCCCCAACAGGAGGATTCACATGAGTCTGATCGGCAACCTTATTTGGCTGATTTTTGGCGGATTCCTGGGAGGCGTCGGCTACATCATCGGTGGCCTCAGCACCTGCATGACCATCATCGGCATTCCCTTTGGCATTGAAACCATCAAGGTCGGCGTTGCCACCTTTACGCCCTTTGGCAAAACGGTGATCGAAGGTCCCAATGTGGGTACGCCTTTGGTGCAAATCTTGAATATTATCTGGTTTGTCTTGTTTGGCTGGGCGATCGCCCTCAACCACTTGGCTTGGGGAGCATTGCTGGCCATCACTGTGGTTGGCCTACCCTTTGCCAAGCAACACTTTAAGCTGATGGTGCTGGCAATTATGCCCTTTGGTCGCAGCTTGGAGCAGGTCCAGGGACAAGCTGCTTAGCGGTGTACCACCCAACCAAATACCCTGCTAAAATTTGTAGGCCATTTGGTGCCGATGTAGCTCAGTGGTAGAGCACTCGATTCGTAATCGAGCGGCCAGGGGTTCAAATCCCCTCATCGGCTTTCAATAAAGACAAGCGTTTCCCTTGCTACTAAAGGGTTTTGGCAAATCCCTAGAGGAGACTCAGGGAAAATCGTTGGGCTTTGTTGAGCTTAAACTTGTCACCATGAACGCGGGGACGACCATGACCTTGATAGGGCGGTGGTGCGCCCCAGAGATTGCGATTGCTTCTCAACAGAAATTGAGATGGCTTGATTCTTCTCAGTTTCTGACTGCAGGCACTCCTAGCCCTCGTTGGGAACGCCTTTCTTCACTTCGATAGCCTAAACACCAAGTCGGAGATTCGCCGAAGGCGACGCTTTACGAACGCTGACGAGCATCCGCACGGCAGTTAGCAGTTGCTACCGGCTGTCTATCGACAATGTGCCAAAGTCTACACAGAGTATTGGGAAGCGTACAAAACGGTCATTCCGAGCAAGCGCCACTTTGCTGTCGGTAACGATAGCGGGTTAACGCGCTACATCGAGCGACTGAATAATACGATGCGACAGCGGGTATCGCGATTAGTAAAGACCCTATCGTTCTCCAAGAAACTAGAGAATCATATGGGTGCGATTTGGACGTTCATTCACGAATACAATCGCTTGGGTAAGGCGCGACTCATTGAGTCTGCACATCCTGCTATTTCCTCTGTCCTTTACTAAAAAGCACAACCATTGATTGCTCGTAATGTAGATGACACCAACCCTCAGGGAGATAATTGGCATCAACAACTCCTTTTATACAAATGGCGGCTGAAGTGGCTGGCAGCGGAATGGGTTGCATTTGCCAACTTTTGGCAGGCGGCAGCGGAACGCCCTTGATCCATTGTTAGTGGTGTAGCACTTCTGCCAGAGTGCAAAAGGGTTGACGATACGTTCACAAACCTCTGAAACCAAGCCCCTACTAACCCGTTATTGAATAAGCTCAATGGCGTCAGCAATAGATGGCTACAGCAAGGGGAAAGTTCCCCAAGCCGATCGCGTTCCTCTGTTCAAAAACGGATGACCTTAGATTCACGCTACTGGACCCTACTCCGCCTCGACAATGCGGGCCGCTGTGGTCGCCACCCGATCGCCGCCGCCCGCACCTGGTTGCATCACCAGCTTGATCAGGGGGCCGTCACCCTCACTGAGGAGGCTCAACCCCTAGAAACCTGGCTGCTGCAACGCTGGCAAGTCAGGGGGAGAAAGGACGACGACAGCGCCATGGCCCTGCTGTGTTTGCGCTGCTATGTCTCCCACGGGATCCACCGGGCCTGTGGGCAACTGGCCCAAAAATTTGGAGCCACCTACCAGTTCCGCAGTGAAGACCTCTACCCCTATGGCCTCGACGATGACGGTCAACCCTTGGGGGTTTATCGCCCCCTGACCGTCCACATCCTCGACACCTACCAACCCGATCGCACCCGCCTAGAAAGCTGGGCGATCCATGTGACCCGCAACCACAGTGAGCTGAACCAGTTTTTGCTGGAGCAGGGAATGTATCGGGCCACGGACTGGTCAATTCTGAATGACACCACAGTCGAGCAAGTGGCTCGCATCTTGGGGGAGTTCCATCGGCTGAGTTCAGCGGAAGTCACTGCTGCCCAAACCCTGCTGATCGCCTATCACCAGGTATATCGTCGGGACCGATTGCGGCAACGGCAGCAGGGACAAGGGGGCCGCTGTGCGGTACCCACAGAAACCCAACTCAACCAAATCAATGGAACGTTGCTCCCGGCGGTGGTGTTAGGACAACTGCAAGCCCTGGCCGACTGGCTGCGGCAATATCGCATCCATGCCCGAGGGGGGTTGCTGCCGACCACGGCCCTAGAAACTTTGCCAGGCATGGAACCAGCGGCCCCCGCCTTGTCTGAGGCAGAAACCACCCAGGTGGATTTTTTGAAGACCTATCAGCAGCAGTTCCAAGACAATTTGGCGGTGGCGGCTGAAACCGTTTTAGGGGAGTACTGCACCAAGCTGCGCCGGAAGAAGCGCCCCCCCCGCGACGGTCCCTTTCTTAAGGCGATGGCGCTGTTTCACTGTGAGGGGGAAAGTCTGGGGGCGATCGCCCCCCACATCGGGCTCAAAACCCAAGTGCAGGTGACCCGCCTGCTGAACCTATCGCGCCTGCGTAGCGATGTGCGTGACGTGCTCTTGCCCCGACTGCAGTCCGCCATTCAAACCGAAGTGCTGGCGGTCACCTCCGCCGAACGGTTAGAAACCATCGCCGCCGCCCTCAATCACCTCCTGACTGAGGCGGTGGATGAAGTCATGGATGAAGCCGCCTCTGAGGCCAGAAGCCCCCAAAGGCGTCGTCCCCGTAGTCGCCTTGCCCGTCAACTCTGTCAAAGTCTCCATGGGTTGAGCCCTGAACTGCCATGATGCATCCCTTATTGTCTATCCCGGCCTGTGCCTGCCCTGTCATGACTCAAGATCTGCCCGTGACTGATTTCTCTGATGTTGCTGCCCTAGTGCCCTTAACCGCTGAGGCGATTGATCGGGCGGTGCAACTGTGTGAACCCATTGCCGATGGCGAGCAGCAATGGCAGACCTATCTGAGATCGCTGGCCCTCCTCGGAGTCCAAACCTGGTTAGAGCTGGGGGCGATGGATTTGACGGTCAACCTAGATATCCGCCATCCCCCTGATCCGGCTACCCCAGTGCAGGCCAATCAGTTTCGGCTGGGGGTCGTGCCCCTCTCGACGCTGCCGGATGAGGCGATCGCCCTGCCCCAAGCGGCCACCCAAGGGGATCAGGTCAGTCACCTGTGGCTGTTGGTGGAGGTGCTCGAAGAGCTGGGCCAGGTGCAAATTCGGGGCGGATTGCGGGCCGACCAACTGGCGGCCTTAACCACCGACACGAGCCCGACGGGTGATTTATTAGTGCCCTTATCGGCCTTTGCCCTGCCCCCCGAGCGGATCTTGCTGTATTTGCATCACTTAGAGCCTGCGATGCTGCTGCCCCAGGCCAGCCCAGCGGCGGCCCCCCCACCGACGGCTGCCCCCACACTATCTTCCCTCGCCCCCGTTTTAAATGTGGGCCGCTGGCTCAATAACCAACTGGATGCGGTGGCCGAAGCCTTTGCCTGGACCCTAATGGAACCCTTGGCCCCAGCCCTGGCCATGCGCTCTCCTACCCAGGAACTGGAAGCGATTTTGGCGGAACTCAAACCCGTCGGGGTTAAAGTACCGCCTCGGGCGCGGGCCGCCTACACCGATGTGCAAGCCGCCGGTTTGCCCCTGCGCTTGTATGGGCTGACCTGGAGTTTGTTCGATGGGGGCACCCCAGAATGGAGCCTGCTCGTCTTTCTCGGTCCCAATCTGGGGGAATCTCTACCGGTGGGCATGGGCCTTCAGATTCGTCAGGGGGATGAGGTGCTAACGGTGCAAACCTTGGCCGCCAACTCCGATGCCAACTATCTCTATGCCCAGGTGTTGGGCAACTGGGATGAACAATTCACCCTGGATGTGATGCCCCCCGGTGGGACGCCGTTAACCCTGCCCACCTTTGCCTTTGACCCCAATGCCGAGCCCACCCCATGACTTACCACTTGACTGTCCGCCAGGTTGAGCAAACCTGCCTGTTTCAGTTGACCTGGGGAAGAAGCCTGCAGCTCACTGCAAAACTGCCCTATGCCCCCCAGCTTGCAACCCTCTATCACCAGTGGCAACAGGCCTATCTGAATTTCTATCGATACGATGGTGCCCTGCGGGGGCGCGTCGGGGTGGCGGGCCAAGTCGTCTCCCCTGCGGTGGATCGTCACAGCCGCCTAGTGGAAGCTGAAGCCCGTTTTCTCTCGGAGTTTCACCGTTGGCTGCGCCATGGCAACCTCTATGACATTTGCCAAGAGCTGGGGAAGGCAGACGGCACCGATGGCGCGACCCATCGCGATATCTTATTGACCTGTGACCCTATCCTGTTGGCGCGGTTTCCCTGGGAAACCTGGGAGCTGCGGGCGGGCGGGGGACATCGCCGCATTGCCCGGGTTTCTAATCTGATTCGGGCGGAGGTCCCCCAAATTCCCCGGCCCCGACGCGGTAAGGCGCGGGTATTGGTGGTGTTGGGGAACGATGAGGGCCTCGATTTTGCGGGCGATCGCCAAGCCCTCCAAGCCCTAAAATCCCTGGTGGATATCACCTTTGTGGGTTGGCAGCCGGGGCAAGATACCCGTGAACTCAAACAGGAGATTTGTGGGGCGATCGCCGCTCCCCCAGGGTGGGACATTCTCTTTTTTGCCGGACACAGCAATGAGTCTGAGGTGGTGGATGGCAGTCTCTCCATCGCCCCCCATACCGCCCTCTCCATTCGCGAACTCGCCCCCTACCTGCAAACGGCCCAAGCCCACGGGTTGAAGTTTGCCCTGTTCAATTCCTGTAGTGGCCTCACCATTGCCGAGGCCCTGGTGGAGATGGGGCTGAGCCAGGTGGCGGTCATGCGGGAGCCGATCCATAACGATGTCGCCCAGCGGTTTTTGGTGCCGTTTTTGCAAGCCTTAGTGCAGCAGCAGGATGTGCAGGATGCCCTGGTCACGGCCTGTCGCCATTTGAAGTCGGAACAAAGCCTCACCTATCCCTCGGCTTACCTGGTGCCGTCGCTGTTTCGCCATCCCGATGCGGTCCCCTTTCGGCTAGAACGGACCGACTGGCGGTACCAACTACAGCGGTGGCTCCCCAGTCGTCGCCAAGGGGTGGCTTTAGCCGCCGTGGCGATATTGTCGGTGGTGCCAGCGGTGCGGGAAACGCTGCTGTCAGGGCGACTGTTGACCCAAGCGGTTTATCGCAATCTCACCGGCCAGTTGCCCCCAGCGACACCGCCTGTGGTGCTCATTCAAATCGATGATGCCTCTATTCAGCGATCGCCCCTCCTCGCTGACCCCAGCCCCATCAATTTGGAATATCTCGCCCTAGTCGTGGATCAATTAAGGACCCATCAGGCGTCAGTGGTCGGCATTGACTATCTCCTGGATCGCCAACGGGATAATGCCGCCATTTTCACCCAGGCTCTGCAATCGTCTGTCGAGATGAACCAGACTTGGTTTGTCTTCTTTTCCCATTGGGAAGATGACGAAGAAATCGGCCCCAATGCCGCCATGGACATTACCGATCTGCGCTGGAGTATGCAGGCTTATACCGATGCCTTTAAATGGTATTTGGCCCTGCCCTGGCATGCAGACGGTTGCCTTAAGGTGAGCTGTCCTTTTTCCTATCAGTTGGCACTCACGGCCCTGTATCAACGGGCGGCTGACGCCCCTCAAGTGCAGCCTGACTTATCCAATGCGGCTAAATTGCGCCCAGCCCTGGCGGCAGACATTGCCGCCAACCCAGCCCATCCCCCTGAGCTGCAGCGGTTGGCACAACTCAAAAGCCCTGCCATCACCCTAAACCGTTTATTTTTACCCCAGCGCTGGCTGCATCCCATCGCTGACTTCTCTGTACCCCCCAATCGCGTCATCCACCGTATTTCAGCCCATCAACTGCTGGCGGGGTTAGATGAGAAAAATGCTGACATCATTCAAGCAGCACCCGTGGTTTTGATTGGTGCCGTGGGCTATTCGGAGGCGGAAGGGGATGGCTGGGAGGAGATCCATGCCGAGCCCTGGGCCACGACCTACTGGCGTCATCAAGGTCAGGATACCGATACGATCAGCTCGTTTTCAGGGGTCGAGTTTTTGGCCTATGGTGTCCATCACTTTTTGAATCACCATATGTTAGTGCCCGTCCCGGCCCTGTGGATGGTGGCGCTATCGGCATTGCTCAGCCAAGGGATCACGCTGATGCCGATGACAACCCAAACTACCCGAGCCCAGAGGGTGGTGATTCTTGCTTTGGGGAGCGGTGTCTATGGGGTACTGGTTCTACAGGGTGCCCTCTGGTTTAATCTCATGGTGCCTTGGCTACTCCCGACGATGACCGGCTGGGTTTATCTTTTACCTCACCTTTGGAGCAACCGCTATGACCGTTCGATTTAGGGGACTGGTGCTTCCGGCTAGCACGCTTTTGTGTTTAGGGATGTTAGTCGGTGGGTTTCCCGTCAAGGCATACGCTAGGGGGGGGACCGCTAATATGTGGAATGTGTCCTCGAATCGACTGCTGTTGAGTGATGCCCATGAAGCGCCGCCCCAAGAAGGGGCTTCTGGTCATGGTCCCAGAGGCGAGGCATTTTTGAACTGGATTTTTGGAACCTCCGACGAAGCCCCTCCCCAAGGGGGCGCTGATGGCCATGGCCCCAGGGGCGATACCTATTGCATCGTGTCTTTGCCAACGGATCAAGTGACGCCCTTATGGAGCGATCGCCCCGTTTTCCTGATCGAAGGCTCCCCCCGCAGTCTGGCCCTGTTTGCCGAAAATTCAGATCAGCCGATCTGGACCTATCCCGTCAATCAACAACAGGCCGTCACCTATGACGGTCCGTGGCTACGCCCCGGCCAGGTCTATACCCTCCATGCCCAGCACCATGACTTTCCCAGTTCCATTTTCGAAGCGCGGCAAATTGAATTGCTCAGCCTAGAGCGGCAGGTGGAGATTGCCTGGGCCTTACTGGGTATGGGTGGGGCTGACGGCTCCTCGGTGGATCAAGCCCTAGCCAGAGCCGACTATTTTTGGGCGGAGGGTCTGGAAGCGGATGCTTGGCGGGAGGTGGCGGCGGTGCAGGCGGAGTCAGAAGTGGCGGCAGAGGCGATCGCCACCGCGACCGATCGATTCTGCAATTCATCCTCTAATTGAATAAGCCGAATTGAATAAGCCGATCTGAGCCAGCGGTATTCCCTGATAGCGGCTAGCGATTGTCCCCGATCCGAGTCCGCCCATTCATCTTTCAGGGAATACCTCGTCATGGCTCAGACCAAACCGATGCGGCGTTATCTACTGCCGGGATTAAGCGCCGCGATCGCCCTATCCCTCACGGCCACATTTTTATCTGGCAATACTTTTCTCAATAGCTGGTTCAATGACTCCTTTAATCGCACCACCATTAACAACAACGGTGGTGCATCGGACCCTGGGGATGGGCCAGATGCATCCCCAAGCGATCGCCCCGAAGCCGCTCCCCTCTCTGTGACTATTGAGCCGATTATTACCGTTGACCCGACTGAGGTGAATGTATTGCCTGAGATTACGGTTCAAAACGTTTACCAATGTCCCAAAATCTCTCAGGAACCATCGTCGGTGCCGGAGCCGAGGGCGGTGGTGGGGTTGGGGGTGATGGGATTGGTGTTGTCGGGGATGATGTCATTGGGCAAAGGGCTGCACTGATATCAGGGATTAACCCTGTTGCAGGAGCTGCGCCATGGAGACGGTCAGGTCAGGGAAGGCAACGGGCTGGATATCGCCGCTGCTCAAGGTTTGCTGACTTTGGTATTGGCCCTGTGCCGGTTCTCTAAACACCACCACGGCACGGTCTTTGAGATTCACCACCCAATATTCTGGGATGCCTGCCGCAGCGTAGATGGGGGGTTTGGTTTCTAGGTCTTTGGTCAAGCTGGTATGGGAGAGTTCAATCACCCAGAACACATCCTCGGCGTAGGGATGGCGGTGACGGTAGGTGTCTCCTAAGGGTTTGACGATGGCTAAGTCGGGTTCGGATTCGGACTGGTTGGGCAGGGTGATGGGTCGCCCTTGGCGAACTTTGGCCCGCTGACCGAGGAGGTTGCTGAGATAGTCTCCGTCTTCATCACCCAGAAATGCATGTTCTGGCCCTTCGGGTGCCAGGGTGACAATTTCTCCATTCAGTAGTTCGACGGGGCGATCGTCAAGGATGCCTGCGGCGGTCATGCGGTGGTAGTCGTCGAGGGTCCATTTGGCAAGGGCAACGGACATTTTGCTTGGCGGGTAAGGATTGCTTTCATCCTAGCCTCACTTGATTCCAGGATGGACCTGTGGGCTATATCGCTAAACTGGGAGCAGATTAAATCCAAACGATTGGACCGCTTGAGCTTGGGGCAGAACATGATTGGCATTAGCAAGCAAATTATTACGAATGAGGCGATGGAGCCGGTTGGGGTGATTATTGGCTACCAGGACTGGCAAAAGATTGAGGCGATTCTGGCTGATTATGGGAGTTACAAGATAGCGCTCGGCTCGGTTACTGAGCCGCAGGCGACTGTCACTGCGGCTCCTGAAGGGGATGAAGTGCGCCGCAGTCGAGGCGAGGTCATGGCCTTAGCTTTAGCGGGACTTGCCCAACTCCAGGGGTTTCGAGAAGTTGATCCGGTGGCTTGGCAGCGACAGATACGCCAAGACAAGCCTTTGCCAGGGCGAGAGTGATGTTGCTGGATAGCAATATCATTATCTATGCGGCTCAGCCCCAGCGAGAGGGGCTGCGGCAATTTATTGCGGAGCATGGACCTGCGGTGTCGCTGGTCAGTTATGTGGAAACGTTGGGATATCACCGCCTCAATGGAGCGGAACGGCAATTTCTGGTGACTTTTTTCGAGGCGGCGGAGATTTTGCCCATTAGTCGTGCGGTGGCCGAACAGGCGATCTCGCTACGTCAGGTACGTCGCATGTCTCTAGGAGATGCGCTGATTGCAGGGACGGCGCTGGTGCATAAGCGGCCTCTCGTCACCCACAACAGCCAGGATTTTGACTGGATCTCAGACCTCGCCATCATCGATCCCATTGCGTCCCTTGAATAAGCGGGGCGGATTCAGAACTATAAAGGGGTAGCATCGTCGTTATCTCTGGAGTTGTCCCCATGCGCCAAGCCGCCAAACTGCTGGCTCTGTTCGCTGCTACTGTCGGGGTTATACCCACTGTGCAGAGCCCAGGGTTGGGGCGTGCTCCGTCAGCTCCTCAGATTCCAGAGTTCTTTGCGATCGGGGCAACATCTCGTTTCAGCGTTGACCCAGACCCCTGGGAGCTTGCCACTCCATCTATAGCCAGCCCCGTTGGGGGACCGTTGCCGCTAGCGGGCATGGAGCCGTTGCTGCCCTTAAAGGCGATACCCCACCAAACACTGGCCCAAGCTGATAGTCGGGAAGTGGAGGGCATGCGCCTGTTTAATCAGGGCATGGAGCTATTCAATCGCAGTCGGTTTCAGGAAGCCATTGCCGCTTGGGAAGCAGCGCTAGAAATCGCCCGTGAAATTGGACACCGCCAGGGGGAAGGGGCTGTACTAGGGAGTTTAGGCATCGCTTATGGCAGCCTAGAGAACTATCCACAGGCGATCCACTTCTCTCTGCAATGGCTCGACATCGCCCGGGAAATCGGCGATCGCCAAGGGGAAGGAGGTGCTCTGGGGAATTTAGGCATCGCTTATTCCGCCCTGGGGGACTATCAACAGGCGATCACCTTCTTTCAGCAATCCCTCGACATCGCCCAGGAAATCGGCGACCGCCAAGGAGAAGGGGCTGCTCTAGGGAATTTAGGCCTCGCTTATTCCGCTCTG
>JAQCKL010000104.1 GCA_027592485.1 Cyanobacteriota bacterium | reverse complement strand
TCGAAGTGGATGATCCCCACCTTTTTATCCCCGAGGTGACGGCAAATCCCCCGCACCGTCGGGAAGCCAATCGAGTGGTCGCCCCCCAACAAAATCGGGAAGGCCCCAGAACTAAATACATGGGCCACCCCTTTAGAAATTTGATCAAAGGACTTTTCGTTGTTGGCCGGAATCGTGAAAATATCCCCCACATCGCAGAGGGTAATTTGCTCCCGCAGATCCACCCCAAACTCAAAGTTATAGGGGGTATAGAGGGCGGAAATGCGACGGATGCCCTGGGGGCCGAAACGGGTGCCGGGGCGGTAGGTGGTGCCGCAATCGTGGGGGACGCCGACGATCGCCACATCGTAGTTGCCCACCTTCCGCACATCTTCTAAGTAGGGGGCCTTGAGGAAGGTATTGATGCCCGCATAGTGGGGCAGCTCCCCGCGAGAAAAGGTGGGAATGGTGCGATCTCGAATGCTGGCCGCCGCTTCTAGACCGTACTCCAGCCCTTGGTCGACCTCCTGTTGCCAGCCGGTCATCGGCAAGCGGGCTTCCTTTTCTAAAGCTTGACTGGCCTCACTGGGGTTTTGAAATAGGGGTTCTTCAGCCATGATCACTGTCTCCGTTGGTCGTTCTAAGGTCAGCGCGATCGGCAGTAGCCATACAAGAAGCCCGGAAGATGGACCAAAGTCGCATGACCCTGCATCACCTCCCGGGCTTTTATCCCGCCGTGTACCAGAGCCATCAGGTGGGCAAACGTGACTTCACCGTACCGAGTAGGCCTCTGGGCGCTTCTCTCGGACCAGCCACCCTGCAACTGCAAAGCCGGAACCCTAGAAGCTCTGAATATTTAAGGGTTAAACCTAGCGAAGGGAATTCAACTCGATTAAACCCCGCAACAGTTTTTTACCAAGACCCAGCCCCATTGAACCGTAGCTGGTGCTACGAAAGCGGGCCTTTGAGGGTCTGGCCTCAGAAGCGTTCACAGAGCTTTACAATTCATAGGGAGACGAGTCGTTGTCGGCAGAACTTACCCCATGGATGCCCATCCAGCTCCCCTGTCCCCCAATTACAGCACCATCACTTACTCTCCTCAAACGCGATCGCGGGCCGAGCGAGCGATTCGTTGTGCCCCCTTTCGGCTAAAGCTACTCCAAGATCTGCGGGACCAAAGCGTTGCCCTGCAAGACATTGCCAACGATACCGGCATCTACAAGGGATATCTCCGGCAGCCGGTGTCGGAGTTGGTCGCCGAAAGCGCACTGCTCTGGCTGATCACCGTAGGGCTATTGCGACGGGAAGTGGATGGCCAAGGGCTGACCGACAGCTTTCGGCTCACGCCCCTAGGGCGTCAACTGCTAGACCAGTGGGGCCATCAGGGGATTCAAGATTTAAAGCCCAGGCTTCAGGATCACTTATATAATGCCTGGAGCCGCTGGTTGCGTTGGCCGGAATGGCTGCAGTAGTGAACCATTAGGGGTTTAAGCCGTCAGGTGGGAATCCTTGGATGGCAACTAGGAGACCATGAGAGAAGACCGCCCTGGAGGCCGGAGATGAAGGCGATTATGGTTGTGGGTACTGCCTCCCACGCTGGCAAATCTTTAGTAACCACCGCCCTCTGCCGGATTCTCAACCGTCGGGGCTGGCGAGTCGCTCCTTTCAAGGGTCAAAACATGGCCCTGAATGCCTATGTCACCAATACCGGGGCTGAGATTGGTTATGCCCAGGCGGTACAGGCTTGGTCGGCAGGGGTGGCACCCCAAGTAGAAATGAATCCAATTCTGCTGAAGACCCAGGGAGACATGACTTCCCAGGTGGTGCTGCAGGGAAAGGCCGTGGGTCGCACCAATGCCAAGGATTACTACGAAAACTTTTTTGACACCGGTTGGAAGGCAATTAAAGACAGCCTGGCGCGTCTGAGCCAGGACTTTGACCTGGTGGTGTGTGAGGGGGCGGGTAGCCCCGCCGAAATCAACCTCAAGCATCGCGATCTGACCAATATGCGGGTTGCAAGTCACCTCAATGCGGCAACAGTTTTGGTGGCCGACATTGATCGAGGTGGGGTGTTTGCCCACATTATCGGCACCCTAGAACTGCTAGAGCCCGAAGAGCGAGCCCTAATCAAAGGCATTGTGATCAACAAGTTCCGGGGACAACGGGAACTGTTGCAGCCAGGCATCGAGTGGCTAGAGCAACGCACCGGCATTCCGGTGATTGGGGTGATTCCTTGGTTGGATCAGTCCTTTCCCGCCGAAGATTCACTGTCCTTGATGGATCAACCCAGGCAGAAAAGTTCTGCCGAACTCAATATTGCGGTGATTCGGCTGCCCCATATTTCTAATTTCACCGATTTCGATCCCCTAGAGGCCGAAGCCTCAGTCAATGTCTCTTACGTTAGTCCCAAGGACTCTTTGGGATACCCTGATGCGGTGATTTTGCCCGGCACAAAAACCACCATTGCCGATCTGATGGTGCTGCAGCGCACCGGCATGGCTGAAGAAATCCAAAGCTATGCCGCAGCGGGGGGAACTGTTCTGGGCATTTGCGGCGGTTTCCAGTTGATGGGCGAATATCTGGCCGATCCAGAGGGATTGGAAGGGGAGGATGGCCGTTATCCGGGGCTCGGGTTGCTGCCAGTTCGTACGGTCATTTCTTCTAAAAAGGTCGCTCGACAGCGACTCGTCACCTCTGAATATCCTTATATGGGATTGCCAGTCTCGGGCTACGAGTTACACCAGGGACGCACCCAAGTGGTTCCCCCCAGTCAGTCAGGTAAAGACGTTACCTATGAAAATCTTTTTGATGACAAGGGGCTCGGGTTAGTGGACACGAGCCAGAGTGTCTGGGGGGTTTATCTCCATGGCTTATTTGACAATGGTCCTTGGCGGCGATCGTGGCTCAATCGCCTACGGCAGCAACGGGGATTAGGGTCATTGCCAACGGGCATCAACAATTACCGTGAGCAGCGAGAAATGATGTTAGATCTGCTAGCTGACTCGGTGGATGCTCATCTTGATCTCAATCCCTTGTTGGCCGACTCATAGCTTACTGAATTTGGGCAAGGCGGTTTCGGCGTATTCCGCAAGGCGGGAAATTATTCTGGGGCAAGAATTCAGGAGCTAGGAGGCTTGTACTTACTGAATTCTGGCTCCTGGCTCCGAGCTTTCTTTTCTAGACAGTTTTCCCAGCTTAAATTACAGGTCGGCGGTTTCTCACCCTGATAGACCTTTGCAGTTTGAATTTTGTATTTTAAATGCTGCACAGCAGTACTAGGACTTGGCAAATGCTTGGGTGAAGTATTTGCCCACCCCCAGCGTTGATCGGCCCCTGCATCCACTGTGTTTCATAACCCGCCCATTTTAGGGGCAGCTTGACCCTTGAAACTGATCCCTGGTCTGTAAAGACTTTGCCAAAGCAACCCTGAGAATAGGAACGTAACGGTACCAGACCGGAAGATATCCCATCAGCACAGTGATCGCTCACCAACACCCGTCTTACTTATGGCAACCATGAACTAACGCTTGAGAATTCATGTTTTTGTCGCACTACCGTAATTAAGAGGTTGCCGGCCAAGCTACTTAAGGTAGGTATAAGCGAATTGAAGAGGGCCCTCCCATGGCGGATAGAAACCGCAGTCGCCATTGAATTCTCCTAGGCGTCAAGTTATCTAGGAGGAAAATCCCATGGCACGACAACAGTTGCTAATTCGTCCCACACATATTTCAAAGATAACTATGGTGTCGGATGGTACTTTTTCTTTGACAATGACCATGGCAGAATAGCTTGCTTAGGTCGTATCTTTTCAATCAAACCTGTTGCACCGGAAGATTTTCTGGAAACTCAACTTGAGCCAGCATCTGTTAAGGCGATTTCCGATAATGAATATACCGGTTTTGTAGGGGGCGGGTCTTGTGCCCGACCTTTGCCGATCTCTCCCAACCCACCGATTTCCCCATCGGCGTTATCCCCAGGGCACACCCAAGAGGTGCTCCTAGGACAGGTTGCATCTTCAATGGTGAAATCGTCTCTACGGGTCTCGTCTTTTCTGGAAATCTCCTAAGTGCTTGCTCGAATCGAGCGTAATGCTGCTAGGTGCCATTCTCTAATGACCTAACCCACATCCTGAAATTATAAGCCTCTCAACTCATGCAGGAATCTGCGCGTCGTGTTTTAACTGGGGTCGTCTTCTTTCTATTGACGGTTGTGACGGCGATCATGGGTTATGTCTGGTTTGGATGGACCCCCCTTGAAGCCATTTACATGGTTGTCATTACTATTTTTGGGGTGGGTTATGGCGAGGTAAAACCCCTTGAAACTCCATTTCAGAAGATTTTTACAATTCTAGTGATTATTGCGGGCACAACATCCGCCGTTTACAGCGTAGGAGGATTTGTACAGATGGTTACCGAGGGGGAAATCAATCGGGCTTTTAGTAATCAGCGCAAGCAATTGACCATCTCCAACCTGCATGATCACGTGATCATTTGTGGATTTGATCGCATGGGGCAAGTCCTTGCCGATCAACTCAATGCCGCCCGAGAACCCTTTGTGGTGGTAGAAAATGTACCCGAACGCATTGAAGTAGCTGAGACGTCGGGGTATCTGCACTATCCAGGGGATGGTACCCATGAAGCAACCCTAGAGGAAGTCGGAATCCACAAAGCCAAAGCCCTTGTTGCGGTGTTGCCGGATGATAAAACCAATGTGTTTATCACTTTGACTGCTCGCGATCTCAACCCAAAAATTAAAATTTTGGCCCGAGGAGAATTGCCCCCTACTGAGCGAAAGCTGCGCCTGGCAGGAGCCGATCATATTGTGCTGCCTGACACCATCAGTGCAATTCAAATCTCTAACTTGATAACTCGACCCACTGGGATGGATTTCCTGAATAACACCTATGAACGCAGCTACCTAAATGAGTTTTTGGCCAATGTTGAAGTGCAAATGGAAGAACTTCAAATCAAAGAAAAATCGCCCTTTGTCGGCAAGACACTGATGGAGATGCAGGTCCGTGGCAAAGGGGCTTTCATGGTGATTGCCTTGCGTCGCTTGAATGATCGCTTGATTTTTCGGCCTTCGCCATCTCAATTATTGAATGTAGAGGACACGTTAATTATTATTGGCCATCAAGATAAGCTGCCTCAATTTGCCGAGCATTATCACTTGAAGCGCTACTATGTCAATCAACAAAGAGCTTCTCTAGAATGGGTGTCTTCAAGCACGGAAACCCATTCTTGGAAAGGGGTTCAGGAATCAAAAAGTTGATTTCGAATGGTAATTGGGGAATATTGAAGGCTTTGTCCTTTCATTGCATTGTGAGCTGAATCCCGATTTGTATTGAGTTCATTTTTTAAGCGGGATCAGTTGACAGAACCATTATCTCTAAAGCTATTTAGGTGCCTTATTGAAGCTTCGGGTTGAATGATTTTTTGGGGAGACTACAAATCCTTTGATCCCATGCCACAAAAGAAGATTATTTCTGAAGAGGTCTCATGATTGATACCCTATGGCTTTTACTCTGTTCCGGTCTGGTCTTTTTAATGCAGGCGGGTTTTATGTGTTTAGAGTCGGGGTTGACTCGCTCCAAAAACAGTATTAATGTCGCCGTCAAAAACCTAGTGGATTTTGGTGTGTCTGCCGGTCTCTTCTGGCTCTTTGGCTATGGCGTAATGTTTGGCAGCTCCCAAGCGGGCTGGTTTGGGGGTACTGGGTTTGCTCCAACCTTTAGTGACCAGCCTAGCCAAGCCGTTTTCTTTCTATTTCAGATGATGTTTTGTGGCACTGCCACAACGATTGTGTCGGGTGCTGCGGCCGAACGCCTCAAGTTTCAGGCTTATTTGGTCCTATCCATTTTTCTTTCGGGGATTATCTATCCTTTCTTCGGCCATTGGGCCTGGCATGGGATTGCCTCAGGCAGTGAGGCCGGCTGGCTCGAAAACATCGGGTTTGTGGATTTTGCTGGATCAACGGTCGTCCATAGTGTCGGAGCTTGGTTTGGCCTGGCGGTAGTTTTGGTGGTCGGAGCACGGCAGGGACGGTTTGCTAGTAAAGGCCAATCCAATCGGATTCAAGGGTCGAATCTTCCCTTTTCTGTCCTTGGGGCAATGTTGCTCTGGTTTGGGTGGATTGGCTTTAACGGTGGCAGTACCCTTGCCCTCAACGATCAGGTCCCTGGCATTGTGGTCAACACCGTCATGGCTGGCGTGGCCGGTATGCTGACGGCGGCTATCCTGAGCAGTTTTCAGCGTCGGGTTGTTGAGGTCGAGCAGCTGATTAATGGATCGTTGGCTGGCTTGGTGGCGGTGACGGCTTGCTGTCACGTGATTAATGAGCCATTGGCGATGATTGTGGGGGGGACTGGCGCAGCGATCGCCCTGTTAGCGTCACAGCTTCTCGACCACTGGCAAATTGATGATGCCGTAGATGCCTTTCCGGTCCATGGCGCTGCCGGGATGTGGGGCACCCTCTGTGTTGGTTTGTTTGGACAGCTCGATCTGATCGGTACGGGGCTGAGCCGGGGTAATCAAGTCATGGTTCAACTCTTTGGGGTTGGGGTGGCTGCCATCTGGACCTTTGGTTTAGCGTGGGGAGTGCTCACTTTAGTCAATAAAGTGTTTCCTCTCCGAATTTCTCTGGAAGAAGAGGAAATTGGCCTGAATGTCTCAGAGCATCATGCCAAAACTGAAACCTACGATCTCTTCCAGGTCATGGACTATCAGGCCAGAACTAATGACCTAAGCCAAAGGGTGCCGGTGGAACCGTTTACAGAAGTGGGGCACATCGCCACCCGCTACAACCAAGTCATTGGTGCCTTTGAAAAACGCCAGAACCAAAGCGTAGAAGATCTAGCGCATATCTATTACGTCACCGAAGCGATTGTGGCAGCGGTTGAGAACCATAGCTTCAAAGTCGATAACCTGGGCTTAGATGAGGTGGCAGAGCGATCGGATGAGCTCGGGGCGTTGGCACGGGCCATCCATCAGATGGTAGATATCGTGCAAAAACGGGAGCAGGAAATCGAGGGTTTAAAACAGCAGCTAGAGACCAGGGCAGATCAATCTGACTAAGAGGCAATTTGAAAAGCCTGGTACCGTTAATTCGAACAAAGGGACTACCCAGAACGGGCCACGGCAACATCAGGTATCCAACCCGATGTACTGACGGCCTATCTCCTTTTAAAACAGCCTCTAAAGCCCACCCCTAAACCCATCTCGTCATGGTGATGGGTTTAGGGGTGACATTGCCTAAGACAGCCCAGTTAAAGACTGAATGTGATTTGAAAACCATGGGCCATGTCCTCCTAATGACGGATTGGGCATGGCTTGACGGCCCACACCTCTGTCAATTACCCTACGGCCCTGGTTAGGCATGCTATAGTTAGCGCAGAGAATAGAGATCGGTTGGTAAAATTTGTTTCTAGTATTAACGGGTTTTCACGTTTTTCCATTGACAGACTTCTCTCCGAAATTTCACTCTACATATCCTTTGACTTTTGGAGAAAAATCATGTCAATTTACGTAGGCAATCTGTCCTATGAAGTTACAGAGGCTGACCTTACGACTGCATTTGCAGAGTATGGTTCCGTAAAGCGAGTTCAGCTTCCCACTGATCGCGAAACCGGTCGCATGCGCGGCTTTGGCTTTGTGGAAATGGGTGCAGACTCTGAAGAAGCGGCGGCAATCGAAGCCCTAGACGGCGCAGAATGGATGGGTCGCGACTTGAAAGTCAACAAAGCTAAGCCCCGCGAAAATCGCGGCGGTGGCGGTGGATCATTTGGTGGTGGCAACAGAGGCGGCGGTAGCTTCTCTCGCAACTACTAAATATTGACGTTCAGTCGATTATTAGTGCGCTAAAGATCAGGTTGTAGAGGCCAGATCGAACTAAAAGGGTCCAGGTCGTACGACCTGGACCCTTTTAGTCTGTGGGCAATGGCTCGGGATAATGCCGCGATGCAATATCGCTTTGATTCCCTTTCCCCTGGTGCCCCCTGTCATCCGTAATCCTGTTGGAACCGATGCCACCAACTAGCCCAGTTCTTTCTCGATTAAAACGGCGGCGATCGCTGCAAAAATCGTAATACCTAGAGCCAGCCAAGGGCTTTGTCCTTGGGCAACGGCAAAGGAGGTAATGATCCCAGCCCCCAGCCCGGCGACAACCATCGAGCCTAGCCAATCTGTTTTTTGATTTTGATACATTGCCTTGTCAGCTCTCTAGCCACTAGAACACTTAAGTGGCCCTTAACCTACCACTGTTACCCCTACTGCTCTGGCACTCGCCCCCGGTTTTGCAATCAAGCGATAACTAGTGATTTATTTCTTCACAGTGCTAATGGCGGGGAGTGATGCTCTGTCTGGAATGGGCCAAACGGGTCTGGGTTAATTCTCAAGGGGTTGCTGGGCTGTGAGGGGTTGAGTATTACCGGATTTAATCCAGCCTTCCTGCCCCGTATCCGGCAAGCGTACATTCAGCCATTCCCCATCATCACTGGTTTTAATGACCAAAACCGGATCGTTATAATCAATCCCGCCCAGTTGCTGGAATTCTACGCCTGGGCCGGACCTGAGCACTAGCCCAACCGGCTGCACCACCACCGCATCGTAACTATTGGGTGGACGCTCTAGGGTTGGTTGTGCCGTTGGTGTTGTTGCAGGAGGGGTCGGATTGGGTGCGGTTCCACCCTCGGACGCTGTTGATGGTGACGCGCCAGGTGCCACTGCTTCGTTACTAAAAACGGGTTTGCTGGGGAGCGTTGACAATCGAGTCATAAAATAGCGGGCCGTTGCTATCCCAGCCAGGGATAACAGAAAGAGCGCTAGGAAAACCCCGAGTACCAGCTTAGAAAAACCCGTCAAACATCCTTTCATGGTGACTTAGACTCGATATGCCATCCGTTTATAACACCGTTTTGAGAAAGCCAAGGGGAATCTCTGGGGAGCTGTAGTGGTCGGTTGTTCCTATTCAGGGTTCAGCCGCTCCTTGAGGTGATCGCCTAGGCCATGGCTCCGAGAGGCCAGCCGCGCCCTTCCTGATGCCGCCCAAGCCTGGAGGGCTTCCACTTGGTCTTGGGCGGTGCGGGCTAGGGGAATCATCTGGCTAGCGGCCTCCAGGATGTCATCGGTGGTGAAATCCCGGTTTTGACTAAAGCCGATATGCATGGCCTCAACCAAAGTTTGCTCAATTTCCGCCCCTGAGAAGTTGGGGGTCTCGTAGGCGAGACGGCTCAAATCATAGGATTGCAGGTTATAGGCTCGCAGTCGCGACAGATGGACGGAGAAAATGGCTTGCCGCTCTTCTTGGCTGGGTAGACCGACAAAAAAGATTTCATCAAAGCGCCCCCGCCGCAGCATTTCCGGGGGGAGAGCCTGGATATTATTGGCCGTGGAGACCACAAACACCGGGGATGTCTTTTCCGCTAACCAGGTAATGAAGGTTCCCAAGACCCGACTGGTGGTGCCTGAGTCGCCTCGACTTTCCATCCCGGCAAAGGCTTTATCGATTTCATCGATCCACAGCACGCAGGGGGCTAGGGCCTCCGCAATTTGAATGGTCTGGCGGGTGCGGGATTCCGATTCCCCGACCAAGCCCGCGAACAGCCGACCTACATCTAGCCGCAGCAATGGTAGGTGCCAGTGATGGGCGATCGCCTTGGCTGTCAAGGACTTCCCCGTACCCTGAATGCCCACCAATAATAGCCCTCGGGGGTGGGGCAGACCATACTGACGAGCCCGATCAGAAAAGGCATTGCCCCGACGCAGTAGCCAGTCCTTGAGATTATCGAGACCACCAATGTCAGAAATCCGTTCCTTGGCGGGATAAAATTCCAGGATTTGGGTCTGGCGAATGGTTTGACGCTTTTCTTCTAAGACCAACTCAATATCGCTGGGCTGAAAGCGGCCATGGGTGGCAATCCCTCGGGCTATAATTCGCCGAATCCGCTCAATGGAGAGCCCCTGGCAGGAGCGCGTGAGCTCATCCAGTTCCCGCTCTTGCAAGCTGGAGCCACTGGCGTTGAGCAACCGCTCTAGCTCGGCGCGGATGGTGGCCACGTCGGGTAAGGCAAAGGTCAACACCGTTACCACTTCGCTCAGCTCCTCGGGCACGGACACCTGGGGGGCTAAGAGGATCAGGTTTTTCGGCTGGGACTTAAGTTGCCGGGCCAGTTGGCGTAGCTTGCGAGAGACGCCGATATCATCCCAAAATTTCTGGAAATCTCTCAGGACAAACACCGTAGCGGTGGCGGCGGGCAATTTCTCAATGTGTTCTAGGGCCTGGAGGGGATTGCGGCGAGCAATGCCAGCATCGGTGGGGTTGCCTTGGTAGCCATCGACAAAGTCCCAAAAGTAAACCCCACGATTCCCCGTTTGTTTGGCGCAGTCGATGATGGCCTGCTCGGCCCGTTCTTCTTCTTGGGTGGTGATGTAAATGATCGGATACCGAGCCCGCAAGCATAGCGTTAGTTCAGTGGTGAAACTCATAACGCTGACCTAATAATCCATGGATTGCGAAAACACTGGAGTTTAGACTAGCAAGCTAAAAAAAGGCGTTCCCAAAGCAAGTCAGGAGCGCCTCAAGGCAGA
>JAQCKL010000103.1 GCA_027592485.1 Cyanobacteriota bacterium | reverse complement strand
TGATGATGCCTGCTTAAGAAACACCTCTAGTACTCATTTTTCTCTCCCTGAAGTTTGCCAAGCCGTGTGGCGAAATAGCATGGGTCGGGTTCCTCATTAGTTCTGAACTCGGTCTGACTCTGTTGGTTGCAGCAAAATAGACTCTGCAGGGTCCGGGGGATGGCAGGCCATGGCTTCCCCCCTAGTCCAGCAATCCGGCTTGGCCCCGATAGCCCGTAATGATGCGGCTACCGTCTTTGAGCACATGGATTTCCATCTGGTCGCTGGCCCAAGTGATGCGATCCACCAGGGCCGGATTAAACACACGCACCCGTTGATTTCTGGATGAGACGGGTGAGGTGGGGTTTTGGATTGCTAAGGCTTCCACGTAGGGGCCATCCACCAAAATGTCCAGTTGGGCCAGTAACGCCTGCGATCCGGGCGGAGCCATGGGACCTTGGAGCTCCGCTAGGGTAAAGCCGCTAAAGGCCATGACGTTATAACCCTGAGTTTTGATGCGACGGGCAACTTCGGCTAAGGTTGCGGCCTGCCAAAACGGTTCTCCCCCCGAGAACGTGACCCCTTCGTTGGCCGAATCGGCAAGGATGGCCGCCACGAGATCATCGGTGGCCATCAATTGGTTGGGGGCAAAGGACCAGGACGCCGGGTTAAAGCAGCCTGGACATTGTCGCCAACAGCCCTGCACCCAGACCACGGCACGGCAGCCGGGGCCGTTGACTTCCGAACGATCCACGTAGCCCATGATGTTCAGATGGTCGGGCGGAATCTGTTGTGAAGTTGGTGACGGCTTGATTTCAGGGGTTATGGAAGCCATGGATCGTTCTCCTGAAGGGAAGTTAAGTAGCGGTTAATTCAGCCATGAGTGCGGCAACGGGCAGGATTTTGTTGGCTCGACCCGCATTGCTCCCAGCGAAAACCAACCCTGTTTCCACATCACCTTGTGAGGCGCGATCCAAGGCTCGGAGAATGCAGTATGTTTCTCGGGTTTCCCGGAACTTACAGACCTGTAGGCAATTGGCAAAGCAGGTTTCCTTCGGGTTGGGGGTGCCGCTTGCCAAGACCTGATGGACAAACGCATTTTGCAAGGCTCGCCCAGGGAGCCCCACCGGACTAGGGACAATCACCACATCCTCAGGTTTGGCTTGTACGTGAAAGTCTTTGTAACGGCGATCTGCATCACATTCATCGGTGGTGATAAATCGGGTCCCGATCTGCACCCCACTGGCTCCCAGGGCTAGGGCACAATCAATATCGGCACGATTCCAAATCCCACCAGCGGCAATGACTGGAATCGATGTCCCCCACTGAGCCCGAATGTAGGCAATCAATTCAGGAATCACCACGGCAGCAGCCAAGTTGGGCGCATCTAAATCCGCCGCTTTAGCACCCAAATGTCCGCCCGCAGATTGGGGATTTTCCACCACAATGGCATCGGGTAATCGGCCCTGGTGACGATGCCACTTCTGGCAAATGATCTGGGCCGCTCGGGTCGTTGAAACAATCGGGACGAGGGCAACGTGGGGGGCATCGGCGGTATATTCCGGCAGCTTCAAGGGGATTCCGGCCCCTGAAATAATCAGGTTGACCCCATGGGCGATGGCGGTTTTTACCAAGATCTCGTAATCTCGGGCGGCAACCATCACATTCACCCCAAGAATGCCGTGGGGGCTCAGATCACGTGCTTTTTGAAGTTCATCAATGAGGGCGAGGCGATTCGCCTCAAAAAACTGTGCTTGGCGCTTTTTAGGATTAGACTGCTGGGGATCAAAGTAAGCAGAGTTCATCCCCAAGCCAATGGCAGAGACAATGCCGATACCCCCGGCATTCGCGACCGCCGCCGCCAGATTGGCCCCCGAAATACGAATCCCCATCCCCCCTTGGATAATGGGGTGCTGGGCAATATGATCGCCAATTTGAAGGGTAGGTAATGTCATTAGCGCTATGTTTTATCGACGACAGCTCATTTGAGTGGGGGATTGAAGATGAAATCAGGTGACCCAGGTCAATCCAGATTCCTGACAAGGCTGGGTTGCTGGGTTTTGGCGGTCGGGTATCGGGTGGGAATCCCGATTGTGGTTTCAATTTCATGGGCAAAATCTTGCAATACGTTCGTGTTGACACAATTGAGTTGCCTCAACGCGTAGGGCTCTAACCCGATGATCTGATTTTCTCGGGCCTCTAACCGACGGGCTAATACCCTGGGACGGGAGGGCATATTCAGCTGCACTTCATCGGGCATGAGGGTTGCTAATATCTCGATGTAACGGGCGCGATCCTCTGGGGACCATGGTTTGAGGACCATGGTTTGAATCGCTAGGTATCCTGGATATTCCTCAGCAAAAGTTTGAATGCCAGCTAGGATTGAGGCCAAATCTATCCCAGCGATAGGGCGATTGATCCGTTGGAGTTGCTGCTCAGAGACGGCATCTAATTTGACAACGACTTGATTGGCCCATTCCAGCGCTGACCGTACGGCCCAATCTTTCAATAGGGAACCATTGGTCAACACCACCACCGGACAAGGGACATATTTTTGAACGCAGGCGAGAATTTCTCTCAAGTTGAGGGCCAAAGTGGGCTCTCCACTCCCACTGAGGGTAGCCACATCAATGGATTCAAAGGCATCGAGATCGCCCAACTCTTTCCTGATTTGCTCGGTGCTCACAAAGACTCGGCGGTGGGTTGATTGCTGTTGAATATCGCCCAGTTGGCAATAGGCGCAATTAAAAGAGCAGGTGGAGGGCTGCCCGATCGGATCGATGCCCAAGGATTGGCCAAAGCGCCAGGATTGGACGGGGCCGTAGATAGCTTTAAAGGGGGTCGGTTCATGGGTCAGCATGATGAGTAAATGTTATGGGTCTACCTCAAATGCAGCTCTAGGGCCGGATTATGACGCTGTGGGGGAAAACTCTTCCAGGGCCTCCATCACATGGGTGGCATACATCAAGGAAGGGCCGCCGCCCATGGCGATGGTGACGCCTAGGGTTTCGACAATGTCTTGGCGGGTGGCCCCGGCTCGCAGCGCCGCCTGGGTATGAAAGGCGATGCAGCCGTCACAATGGGTGGCAACGCCGATCGCTAGGGCAATCAGTTCTTTGGTTTTGGGGTCAAGGACACCGGCCACAGAGGAACTGTGGCTGAGGCCATAGAAGGCTTGCATCACCTCCGGCAAGTCTTGGGAAAGCTGCTGCGTTTGGCGTTTGACCTGTCTGATTTGCTCACCGTAGGACGGGGGGGTCGGCATGGCTGTTTCCTTTAGGGGGGAATCGTTATGGGCTATACGGGCTATCAAGCTGGGATTGGGCAATGGCTTGCCACTCTTGAATGGTGGCGGGGGGCACCGCCAGGGTGAGGGGCTGCGTTGTCGTCGCCAAGGTCAGATGCCAGGTCAACTCCGGTCGGAGCTGCGCCACTACCGGTTGAATGTCGTACTGACCGACATGGGGTTCGGGCTTGGCGTCGTTAGTAAAGATCTCGCTGGAGGTGTCGGCAGCGGTGAAGGTTTGCCCCAGGGAACTGGTGAGGGTAAGGGGTTGCGATCGGTTAATCGCTGCCGTGCCCGGAAAACCCACGAGGCGCAGATGAACCTGCTCCTTGCCGTCGGGGTGCGTGCGTTTGAAGGCGATCGCCTGCCAGCGCTGACCAGATTGATCGGTCAAGGTCTGGCGAGATTGATAGACCACTTGACCGGGGGCTTCTTCGAGTTGTCGGATGGCGGCTAGGGCGGGCATCGCCTGGAAGCCGATGCCGAGCAGTATTAGCCCCCCTAAAGCGGTAGCGGTTAATAGTGAAATCAGCTGACGCAGATACTGGGTCATGGTGGGCCTTTATGATTCTGAGAGGGCCGCTTCTAGGGCCTGTTGAGCATCGGGCAAAAACACCGCATACATGCCGCGCAAGTCTCCGACGGTGAAGTCATAGGCGAGATCTTGGGGATAGTTTTCTTTGACAAATTGAGGGCGATCGC
Organism: Cyanobacteriota bacterium; assembly: GCA_027592485.1. Lineage (GTDB taxonomy): Bacteria > Cyanobacteriota > Cyanobacteriia > Phormidesmidales > Phormidesmidaceae > PCC-6406. The sequence goes on along the minus strand of JAQCKL010000103.1, from coordinate 6,617 downwards.
CCTTGCGCCCATGGCAGGCTAGGCAACTGGCTTCGACATTGATGCGCCGAAAATAACGGGTCCCCGCTTGATCGTCCAAGGTGTCCCGCTCCCAAAAGCCCGTTAGCTCAGGATCCTGCTCAAACTTGGTCAGGGCCATGGCTTCGCTGGCGGTGGCCGGGGCATGGGCGGGGTTGCGATACTTGCTGGCCACCTGCCTTACCTGCCAGCCGTTCTCTTGGCTGAGCTGCTGCGCCCGCATCCCCACCGGCTTACACACAGCTTTCATCGTCTCGATCGTGGGGGGCTCAGTGCGTCCCTCCAGGGTGGAGGCGAGCCCCGAACGCATGGCGTCCAGATCTTCGATCGCTGTAATGGCTTGGGCCAACTCAGCGGGATTGGTTTGGGCTGTGGCTGGGGATGGTAAGGCCAGGGCAAGCCCTAAAACCACCAACAGGGAAATCAAGATACGACGAAACCAAGGCAACATGAGAGGTCTCCAGAGGTATGGGAAAGAGAGGTGAAAAACGGAGATGGGGGGATGGGGGGCTAGGGAGATGGGGGGCTGGAGCGAAAGGAAATCCCCGTGCCCGTTTGTCAGGTTCTGCGAGTGCTGCCCCCAACCGATGACGGTAAGGCAGACGGACTATTGTCAATGGCAGATTAGGGTGACGCCTGCATCAGCGCTTGCAGGTCTTCGGGTAAGACGGATCTGAACAATTTCAAGTTAAAGAGGGCACGTAACCCCAGCTTTTCAAACCAGGGCATCCCTACCCCCAATCGCATCTTGGCCATGAAATATTCCTCAAAGGCCATCTTTGCCCAGACCACCCAGGGACCCCGCGCCGCGTAGGCGGTGCGGCGCTGACCCGTCTCTGGATCGGGAATCACTGGCGCGGCGATATAGGCAATCCCGGTGTCGCCAAACTCAGCAAAACAGAGGGCATCTAGGGTCGGACTCTGCAAGGGAGCCCGAATCGCCCCTAGCTGAACGGCAATGTTGTGGGCGGCTGCCGTGGCCATGGCTTCGGTCATCTGGCCGCTCTTGGGTAACCCAATCGGAATCTCAGTTTTGTCGAGCTGGGGCAACTTGACGCTGACCCCCACCGCATAAACCTCGGGAAAGGTGGGATGGCGCTGGGTGGACAACACCGGAATGAAGCCCTTCTCGTCCCCCAGTCCAGGCAGATCCCGCACAAATTGCACCCCCCGGAAGGCGGGGAGCACCATGGCGTAGCTAAAGGGCAGCGATCGCCCATTGGCCAAGATCATCCGTTCCGGCTCGACGGCGGTAATGGCCATGGTGTCGATCACTTCAATCCCGCGCTCCTGCATGAGTTGAGCGGTGAGTTCCTGGGCATGCTTCACCCCAGAAACTCCCAAATGCCCCCCATAGGGCTCGGGGGTGACATAGGTGATCGGCACTTGGTCCCTGAGCCCGTGACGACGCAGTTGCTGATCCGCAATTAAGGCAAATTCATAGGCGGGACCAAAGCAACCCGCTCCGGGGGCCGCCCCCACCACTAAGGGACCGGGATTTTCTAGGAATTCCAGCCATGCTGTCCGGGCTGCTAAGGCATGGGTGGGGGTGCAGACCGACTGCGTGTAACCGCCGTGGGGACCCAGGCCCGGAATGGGATCAAAATCGAGGGAAGCCCCCGCCGCGATGATCACATAGTCGTAGTCAATGGTTTTCTCACCGGCGACCGTAATTTGTCGGTTCGGCATATCCAGGTGGGTCACCCCACCCCGCACGAAGTCTAAGCCATGGCGCTGGGCTAGGGTTTGCAGGTCTAGCTGGACATGGGCCAAGGGTTTCAGATTCAGGGCTACGGGAATCAACCCTGGGATGAATGTGAAGTGAGACTTGTCAGAGATCAAGGTGACTGTGTGGTCTCGGGGCAGCAAATGCCGCAGCTCATAGGCTGCTGGCAACCCCCCTAATCCCGCTCCAATTACCGCTACAGTGGGCATTTTCGATTGATCCTCCAATTCAGGGCTGGGTTAACCAGCCGATATAGCGATCGCAGTCTTGTCCTAACCGGATGGGTGACTGTTATGGCGATCAAATACTTGCTTGATTAAATTACTACTTAATTATATGATAAGGTTATTGAAAGCGCAATCCCTTTGTTGCAATCCTTATTTGAAAGCCGTTTGGTTTAATCGCAATCCATGTATCACTTCAGTAAGACGGTCGGGGTCTCTTTCGATGCGGCGATCGCCCTGGTGACCGAAGCCCTAAAGGCAGAAGGTATGGGGGTTTTGACAGAAATTGATGTTCAGGGTGCTTTTAAGAAAAAGCTGGATATTGATTTCCGCCGCTACAAAATCCTGGGGGCCTGCCATCCCCATGTGGCCTACCAGATGCTTCAAGTCGACGACAAAGCCGGGGTGCTCTACCCCTGCAATGTGGTGGTGCAAGAGCACGACGATGGCCGGGTCGAAGTCTCAGCGGTGGATCCGCTGGTGATGTTTCTGATGATCCACAGCCCCAGGGCCAAGGAAATTGCCCTGGAGGCCAGTCAAAAAATGCAGGCGGTGATGGAGCGCTTGCCCAGTGCCCTGCTGGTGGCCGCTTAAATCGGCCCTTCACGCTTTCAAACAACCCTTTTGGAGAAAAACCATGATCAACAACGTTGGCGGCTTCGACCGTCTGGTGCGCTTGGCCCTAGCAGCGGTGCTGTTTTACCTGGGCTTGGGCGTATATGCGGGCTCAGCCCTCGGAATGGGCTTGGCTGTCGCTGGGGCGATCGCCGCCATCACCGGTCTCCTGGGATTCTGCGGCCTGTACAGCTTGCTAGGCCTTAACACCCACAAGGTAGACCAGAGGCCACAAGCCTAAGGGCGATTGATTTGGGGGCGGTTGGCCGGTTTTGAGGCCATCGCCCCAACATTTTTAGAGGTCATTTCACAGCATGGATCATGCCATTTCCCCGGAAAGTCCGTCGCTGTCGCGGCGGCAGTTGCTCAATTTTTTGACCGGGACCGCAGTGGCCACCACCGTGGGTGCTGTCCTTTATCCCGCGGCCCAATTCTTGGTGCCGCCGTTAGAAGTCAGTGAGGGCGGTGGCATTTTAGCCAAGGATAAAAACGGCACACCGATTACGGCCCGTCAGCTCTTAGCAGAACCCTCTGGTACCCGCGCCTTAATTGCCGGACTGGCGGGAGAGCCCACCTATCTCACGATTCAAGACAACGGCGTCTTGGCTCCCATGGGCATTGTCGATAACTGCACCCATCTGGGCTGCACCTTTCCCTGGAATCCAGCCGAGCAGCAATTTCAATGCCCCTGCCATGGCTCCCGCTACACCCCAGAGGGTGTCGTTGTGCGGGGACCCGCCAACCTGCCCCTCAAAATCGTGCATGTGGCCATTCAAGATGACGCCATTTGGCTCTATCCCTGGACCGAGCTAGACCCTCGCACTGGCGAACTGCCCTGGTGGGTGTAGTATCTGCAATCCACCGTTCTCCTAGGAATTAGCGGTTGTTCAAGGGTTGAGAACCTTGGGCAACCGCCTTTATCACCTCGTTTTAACTATTGTCATGACGCTGATCCCATCACGCCACTCCTCCGGGGGCGATCTGACCCCAGAAGCCTTTGCCCGATTGCCCCATCCGCCGCCGCTGATTGATGTGCGCAGTGGCTTGGAATACGGCTTATTTCATGCCCCCCAAGCCCGCAATGTGAGTCTGCCACGCCTATTGCTGGGGCGATTGCCGCTATTGCGATCGCGGGTGTTGCCGCCCTGGTTGCGGGCTTTGCCCAAAACTGAAGCGATCGCCGTTATTTGCCTCACCGCTCACCGCAGCCCCATGGCCGCCCAGGCGCTTGCCCAGGCGGGTTTCACCACGATTTTTAACATTACTGGCGGCATGCTCGCTTGGCAAAAAGCGGGTTTGCCCGTCTGCAAAGGCCAAACGGCGCGTCTGTAACCGACTCTGAATATTCGCTATTTAAACCCCATCCCACTTCAGGAGGATCCATCACCGTGTGGAGAGCATTAGGCTTCGTTCAAAAAAACTTGGTTTGGTCAATTCCCGTCTGTATGGTGGCGGGGATTTTGGTCGGGGCCATGGTTGACCCAGCCCCCCTGAAGGCGCTGATCATCCCCCTCACCTTTTTGATGGTGTATCCGATGATGATCAACCTGCAACTGCAAACGGTGCTGTCCGGGGGCGATTACCGGGTGCAACTCCTCACCCAGGTGATCAATTTTGGGGTGGTGCCCTTTTTTGCCTTTGGCATCGGCAAGGTTTTCTTTGCCGATCAACCCTTGGTGGCCCTGGGGCTGCTGCTGGCCTCGTTGCTTCCTACCAGCGGCATGACCATCTCTTGGACGGGATTTGCCCAGGGCAATATCAGCGCGGCGATCAAAATGACGGTGATTGGCTTGATTTTGGGATCCCTCGCCACTCCCTTCTATGCCCAGTGGTTGATGGGGGCAGCGGTCGAGATTCCCCTGGCCAGTGTTTTTAGGCAGATCGTGATCATTGTCTTTTTGCCAATGATCTTAGGGTTTGTGACCCGGCTCTTGCTGATTCGAATCGTTGGGGCCGACAAATACCACAAGAATCTCAAGCAAAAGTTCCCCGCCTTTTCTACCCTGGGGGTGTTGGGGATTGTGTTTGTGGCCATGGCCCTGAAGGCCAAGGCGATTATCACGAACCCCGCAGTGCTGTTGGCCTGTTTGATGCCCCTGGCGATTTTGTATCTGGGCAACTTTTTGCTGAGCACCCTAATTGGCAAATTCTTTTTTAACCGGGGGGATGCGATCGCCCTCGTCTATGGCACGGTGATGCGGAATCTGTCGATTGCTTTAGCCATTGCCATGACCGCCTTTGGCAAGGAGCAGGGCTCTGAAATTGCCTTGATCATCGCCATGGCCTACATCATTCAGGTGCAAGCCGCCGCCTGGTATGTGCGCTTCACCGATCGCATCTTTGGGCCAATTCCCAGCGCCCAGGCCCCCTTGCAGCATTCTGCTTAGGAACAAGAACTAAATAAGATCCGGCATGGCCCACCCTGCGGGAAGAGCACAGCTCTACACCCCAACCCTCTCCCAAACTTGGGCTGCGGCTTATACACATCTCTGAATTCAGCGGCATGGGCTGATCCCCCGCTGTCGCCGCCCCCTTTTGAAGGGGGCTATTCCAAAACTGGAACGACTGTCCCCCTTTTCCTAGCGAAGCCATGCCCGGAGGGCTTTAGGGGGGGTGGGGGGATCTCAACCCTGATAACCACGTAAAAAAGAACTTATGTATAAGCCGTAGCCCTCTGGGAGAGGGAGCAAGAATGGCGGAGTTATTAAATCCTCATTCCTTAATCGGTAAACACTGCTGCGGCCCCTGCTGTTAAAGGCGCTGCCAGCAAAGCCCCTAGCACCACCGCCTGGGCCTCCGGCATCTGGCCATAGCCAAACCCGTAGGGCACTTCTCGGGGTAGCTCCGGCAAGAGGCTATCGAGGGTGTAGGGGCTGCCGTAGACCACCACCCCCACTAAACAGTCGGCATCCCGCAGGGACCGGAACCAGGCCAGGGCAAACTCTCCCAAACCTGCCACCCCCCGAAACGGATTACCCCGGCTAAAGATCTGCAGCAGGGTCGGTTGCGGCGGCAAGCTGCCGGGGCTGATGGAGCAGCCCGCTGTATCTACCAACCGGTGGGTATAGCCCTGTTGCCGGGGCAAAGCGATCGCCGGAGCCGTCGCCCTGAGCCAGGGGGTGGCCAGTACATCATCCACCAGTAGCAACGAGCGGCCCCCACGGTCAGCGGTGAGGGCGGGCACCTGGCCCCGGATCTGCATGGAGGCGGTGGTGATATCGGTAATCAGTTGCCGGGTTTGCGGCTGCGCCAACTGATCCACCTGGACTGGGGGGGGAATCACGGCTTCCCAGGCATGGGGGGTAGCGGGGGCCGCCGTCAACGGCGTCATCACCTTTTGCTTGGCCCGCCAAATCCGATGGACTGAATCCAGAATGCGCTCGGGGGTAAGTCGCCCGATCTTGACCGCCTCACAAACGGCGGCAATGGTCCCGGCGGGGTCCTCGGGCATCAGCAAAATGTCGGCCCCCGCCTCTAGGGCCAGCACTGCGGCTTCGTAGGGGCCGTAGTGGCGGGCGATCGCCCCCATAATCAGGGCATCGGTGACCACTAACCCGTCAAAGCCCAGTTGTTGCCGCAGCAGCCCCGTCAGGGTGGCGTGGGAGAGGGTGGCAGGATAGTCGGGGTCGAGGGCGGGCACCTGCAGATGGGCAGTCATCACCGCATCCACCCCCGCCGCGATCGCCCCTTGGAAGGGCAATAGCTCGATGTGATCGAGGCGATCGCGATCGTGGGGAATCACCGGCAAGTGCAGGTGGGAATCGACGGCGGTGTCCCCATGGCCGGGGAAATGCTTGGCGGTGGTTAGCACTGGCAGGGTTTGTGCCCCGGCGATAAACGCCTGGGTGAGGTCCCTGACCCGCTCTGGGGTTTGACCAAAGGCCCGCACATTGATCACCGGGTTGTCGGGGTTGTTATTCACATCCACCACCGGGGCCAGCAGCCAGTTGATGCCAATGGCGAGGGCTTCTTGGGCGATCTCGCGGCCCATTTGGGTGGCATAGTCGCGGGCGAGGGCGCGATCGGCAAGGGTG
>JAQCKL010000102.1 GCA_027592485.1 Cyanobacteriota bacterium | reverse complement strand
GTTCCCGATGGTCAACCCGTGCGTTGGGCCTTAAATCTCCTCTACCAAGTTGGGTTAAACGATCGGGTCTATGGGCCGACGCTAATGCTGAAACTTTGCGAGCGGGCAGCCCAACACCACATACCAATCTATCTCTACGGTAGCCGCCCTGAGGTCCTCCAGGCATTACCCCATCGCCTGCAGCACATGTTTCCCCAATTAATTATTGCTGGGATGCAACCCTCCGATCGTCGCCAAGTCTCTGAGCAAGAGCAAGCAACCATTATCGAATCGATTCGGGCGACCGGGGCACAGCTGGTGTTCGTAGGTTTAGGGTGTCCCCGTCAAGAGATCTGGGTTTACGAAAACCGCGATCGCCTATCGATGCCCGCGATCGCCGTCGGAGCCGCCTTTGACTTCCATGCCGGACTAATTCCCCAAGCGCCTCCCTGGATGCAGAAACGAGGACTGGAATGGCTGTTTCGCCTACTCCAAGAACCCCGACGGCTCTGGCGTCGATACATCTTCTTTAATCCGCTTTATATTTTTTGCTTTACCCTCCAGTACCTGCGACTCAAATCCTTTGCCCCATCACAGGTACCACCCCCAAAGCCCCTCAACTACAGCTAACGGATCCGCAATCTAAACTATCAGGTCCACAAGTTACTGAGGTAGGGGCGCACTAGCGAAGCCTTAGCGCAGCCATCCCCGCTAGGGGTATTCAGAGGCTATGGGTTTGCGCCCTGATGAAGCGGTACGCTATTTACCCGCATATCCCTCAAGGCTGTTTGCAAAGGGGTTAAATCAGTTTTAGATCATATTGGAGTCAATCAGTAATTGACTATTTTGGGTCGTCTATGTCACTCAGCGAAATCTAAAACTTGTCAAACAGCCTCTGACATGAAGTTACACAAAAACTTCCTGACATTCCCCTAAAAGGCAGGCATAACTAGGGCAGACTGCCTGATATGCCTCACATCGTCACCCTATGATTAATCTACAAAAGCTCAAGTTAGGCCAAAAATTTACCCTCCTATTAGTCGTAGTCTTTCTAGGCGGCATTCTCGCCAGTGGAACGGCCCTAGCCTCAGTCCTTAACCACAACGCCCAAGCTCAGCTCACCACCAAAGCCCTGATGTTGATGGAAACCATGAACTCAGTGCGCAGCTATACCAGCGATCACATCCTGCCCGAGATCGCCGATCGCCTCGAAACCGAATTTCTTCCAGAGAGTGTCCCGGCCTATTCCGCCCGTGAAGTGTTTGAGACCTTGCGGGGTAGCCCAGATTACGCTGAGTTCTTCTACAAAGAAGCCACCCTCAATCCCACTAATCTCAGGGATAAAGCCGATAATTTCGAAGCCCAACTCGTCGCCCAGTTTCAAAACCCGATCGCCCCCCAAGAGGTCTCCGGCTTTCGAAGTATTTCCGGTGGTGACTTGTTCTACATTGCCCGACCGATCAAAATCACCCAAGAGAGTTGTCTCGATTGCCACAGCACCCCGGCAATAGCACCAGCCAGCATGATTGAGCGCTACGGCCCCAATAATGGCTTTGGCTGGCAATTGGATGAAATTGTCGGCGCTCAGGTGATTTCAGTACCGGCTCAGACCGTACTCAAAGCCGCTCGCCAATCCCTAGTCTTAATTCTGGGCATCTTTGCCATTGTCTTTGCCCTAGCCACCCTCATGGTAAATCTCTGGCTCAAGCGCTACGTCGTGCGTCCCTTAAATAAAATGGCTCAAGTGGCCGAAGCAGTCAGCATGGGGGACGCCAGCACTGAGTTTACAGTGCAATCCGAGGATGAGGTCGGTCAGTTATCTGGGGCCTTTAATCGCATGCGCATGAGCTTGCAAATGGCCATGAAACGCCTCGAACGATATCGGGGCAATAGCCGCAGTTCCCCAGATCATTCGACATGAAGCATCACAGTAGCTGCTGCTGAAACGCTTGAGCCATGGTCTGATCAGGAATTTCAGCAGCCAGGTGAGCCACCAGAGCCGCCGCATCTAAATGCGGAAAATCCGCCAGGGTCTCTTCCAACAAGAAATCAGCCATCGGCCCAACACATTGGGTCAGGACATGGCGGCAACGCTTGAGAAACTCTGGACTAGGAGCACTTTGGGAAGACGGGCCAGATGCGCCTTGGGGAATTAAGGGATCAGTGGCAAAACTAGAGCCCCCGGTGATGCTAGAGGACCGGCTAAATCCACTCCTCGTTGGCAAATCAATGCGGCGGCTAAAGGTGCTGGCTTGCTGAGGATCGGAAATGTGGGAGGCAAGACTGTTGACGAATTCCTCAGGATTCGCATTGGGGTTTTGTTCCAAGGCATCCTCAATCAGCATGCTAGCCATCGGACCAACGCAGCGGGTCAGCTCCTGACGGCACTGCTCAATAAAGACCTGATCTTGCAACACCGATGGCGCTGCCATCTGTAACGGCCCACTGACATGGGGCGCAGCATTCGGAACAGGACTCAGATCAATCCTTTGGGAACCGGTCAGATTAGGTAGCGGCGACGTGGCTTGCCCCGCTGAGAGTAATGGAATGACAACATCTAAAACCGCTTGAGCCGTTTGAAAGCGATCGCTCGGCTTCTGCTCCAACAAACGGTTCAGCACTTGAGTCAAGGGTTGACTCAGTTGCACTTGCTTTTGCCATTGCCATTCCAAGGAAAGTCGATCTAACAAATCGCGGGGATCGCTGCCCGTAAGCAACACAATGGCCGTCACCCCTAAAGCATAGAGATCGCTACAGGGAAAACACTGCCCCAACCGGATTTGCTCAGGCGGAGAGTAGCCAAACTTGCCCACCATAGTGGCCCCATTCCGATCTGGGGTTGATTCTACTGAGCCCGACAAAATATCTGTCATCGCATCGTTGACCAGCCCAAAATCAATCAAAATGGGTAGCTGGCGATCGCGGGAATACATAATGTTATCCGGCGAGATATCTCGATGCACAATTCCCAAAGCATGGATATAGTCCAACACCTGTAGCATATGCATCAGCCATTGAGTGACCTCCGCTTCAGAGAACTGTTGTCGCTTCTGTACACGCCGCTTTAGGAGTTGTGAATAGGTCACGCCATCAATAAATTCCTGAACAATAAATAGCCGCCCCTCCTGGGCAAAGCAAGCTAAAAACGTCGGAATCTGAGGATGATTAATTTGATATAAAGTTTTAGCTTCTCGCTTGAATAAGTCCAAAGCTTTTTGCAGATTTCCTTTTGAAGTATTACTCGGGAAAAACTCTTTCAGGACACAAGGTTCACCAAAGCGCTGGGTGTCTTCCACCAAATAAGATCGCCCAAATCCCCCTTGGCCTAACACTCGCTGAACGGTGTAACGGCCTCCCACCTTACTGCCAGTACCCAGCTTATGGTGGTTTGTAGCAGGTAAAGTTGACGCCATTACAGCTGTTTTATGATCCTCTGCCCCATCTTCCTGATAGGGACCTTCCTGATGGGGATCGACATGGTAAGCAGGCTGAGGTTCTGCAATATTTTTTAGATGCAATTCCCCTGCATTCATGGCATTTAGAGACAGTTTAGATTTCACCACATCGTAAACGACTTGGGAAATACAAAGCCGTCCAGGCATGGCCTCTGTTTGTAGCCGAGCTGCAATGTTGACGCCATTTCCCATCACATCGTCACCACTTAAAAAGACATCCCCTAAATGAATGCCAATTCGATGGAGGAGTGATTTTTTAAACTTGTTTTCCTGACTAACACGCTGCAATTCAGTCTGAATTTTTAAGCTGCAGCTAACAGCCTGAACAGCACTCGCAAAATACATCAAGAGCCCATCACCGGTTGACTTGATGACTCGCCCTTCAAATTCTTGGCAAAGCTGCTCCATCAACCCCAGATCTTGATGGATCAAGCTGAGGGTAGATTCTTCATCCTCAGACATTTGGGCGCTAAAGCCCACAGCATCCGTTAAAACAATAGCGGCTAAGGTGCGTTGACCACGGCTCAGATCAGAAACTCCAGAGTTCATAGCAAGGGGGGCTGACTGTTCGTCTGCCAATGACACTTTGAAACACTAGTAGATGCTTCATCCCTGATACCGTCATTTCCCCAGATTAACCGATAGGCCAGTTGAGAAAGTGTACCGGTCTCTACATGGTAGAAAGGAGTAGACTCGGTGGTGGCTTTCGGCGGTTAATCTTTAGAACACTTAGATCACGCTGCGGATCATCAATGCAGCCAATAACTCTGAGACCAATTCATCCCGCCTATTACCGTGATCCATCGAACATACATTCTGGCCTGTCCAGTCCGTAACCTCCTGGGCAAACAAGCTGAGGCTCTCAATCATATAGATCAGGAGCAGAGTGCTTTAAGCCTACCCATGCGGCTTCTCCTAGAACCAAACCAGGGGGTAGAAGCAAAACGCAGATCGCCCAGGGTGCATCCCAGTTTTGCAAATGTCATTCTGAATGTAGCGATAGCGAAGTGTTGGCGCAGCCTGCCGCAGGCTTAGAATCCCGATCTTTCACGAGGGCTGAGATCCTTCGCTACACTCCGTTCCACTCAGGATGACAAAAGTGGCATGCACCCGATCGCCCATATCACATCCAAACTCAGCAACCTACCTACCATTAGCGACAGGTAAACTTGGTCGCGGAGGCATGGTCAGAGCAAATCACACATCCGCTGTCGTGGTCAATCAGCTTAGAATCACCCCTAGGTAAAACAATATAAGCAAACTAATAAAGGCTGGTGCCATGTATCGATACCAGTCTTTATTCAACATTGAAATGGCTCAGGCGTGATTTGAACACGCGACCAAGGGCTTATGAGTCCCCTGCTCTACCACTGAGCTACTGAGCCCTATATTCAGTCTTTCAGCTTAACAAGACTATCACGAAATTCGGGCTAATTGAACCTCACAAGCGCCAGGCACACACAAAAAATGGGGGCGTTCTACGTCAAGAACTAGCCCCCATCAATCAAAAGAAAATCAACCCTTTACCGTCCCGGCAAATACGAAATCGGATTAACCGTGCCTTGGTTGGGTAAATGAATCTCGAAGTGCAGGTGAGGGCCAGTACTATACCCAGTGCTACCCATCTCAGCAATTTGCTGACCTTGACGTACCTGCTGACCCGACTCCACTAACAGGCGGCTGTTATGGGCATAACGAGTCATACTGCCATCAGGGTGGCGAACTTCAACTAGATTGCCATAACCGCCAGAATTCCAGCCCGAACGCTCCACCACACCAGGAGCAGCCGAGAAAATCGGCGTCCCTACTGGGCCGGCAACATCAATGCCTTGGTGCATCCGCCCCCATCGCCAGCCATAACCTGACGTCAAGACACCATGGGCAGGCCATACATAGCCACTAAAGTGTGACGGCGTTTCTGGCAAATACTGACTAGATTCAGGCAGGATTGGCATTCCTGGGGAGACAACCCTACCTGTTTGATCCTCTGAAATAGGAGCATATACTTCAGACCCTAGGGGAGCTGCAGCCAGCAAATGGTTGCCCACTGGCTCATCGATGCTATTAGCTCCACTCCTGGATGGACCCGAAAACTGTGGATTGATAGGGATAGATGCTTCTAAATCATCCCCATAATCAATAGTTGTCGAACCAGAAGCAATCTCTAGGGAAGAGTCTTGGGCGCTAGAAGCAGCCTCGGATGACTCATTAAGACTTTGGGCTTCACGAACCTCTGTCAACAAGTTCGCCACATAGGGATCAACCGGATCAGAAGAGGGTACAACAGCTTCAGAGGTAACGCCCAAGTCAGCCGCCCTCACATTGCTGCTGTCTTCAGGTAATCCCAGGGTGATCTCTTGGGAAGCAACAAGGTCAACATGAGCAGAATCAAAAGATTCAGCCGGATCAGCAGCCCTATCAACGGTTCCAGTGGGAATCACCAGGTTGCGACCGACAAAAATACGGCCCGGATCACGAATATTATTGGCTTCTGCTAAGGCATCTGGAGAGATTTGGTGGTCTCGGGATATCGACCAAAGGGTATCTCCCAACTGCACTTCGTAATGGGCCTCACTAGATTGAGGCGTAGCAATCGTCGGTTGTAATGGCGAACGCTCTATCGCCACCAACGTATTTTCCGAAACCGAGAGATCAGTACGATCAATATCTGATCGGGCTGAAGCATTGTCAGCGGTTGTAGAACCTGATATTAGATGGTCCAGCCCATTCGCGGAGAGGGTGTTAGGACTATCGAAAACAGCAGCGTCAACATCGACTACGCGCTCCTGAGGAAGCGGAGCAGGCACAACAACGGAAGCAACTGAGTCTTCCTTGAAGGTCATGGCTTTGATGCCATCGTCCTCAGCCAACGACTCTTCGGGATGGGCCACCGATGGCGTGGAGGGTAGAGCAGCAGTCTCAGAATGATTCGTCGGGATCTTCAGAACCTGGCCCGATTTAATCACCGCATCTTCAGCAAGGCCGTTGGCTTGCTTGATGGCAAGCACATCAACGTTGTAATAGGTAGCGATATCCCAAAGGGCCTCACCTTCAACAACCGTGTGATACGCCACAGCAGATGCTGACAGGTGGCTTGAACCCACAGACGCTAACGGCTGTCTAGAAGCCTTACTAGGCAAATTGGTCAGTGCTGTCGAATCAGCAGCATTCGCTTCCCCTGGGGAAGTTAGGATGGCACCTGATGCACCCACAGACAACGCCAAGCCAAGCATAGCTACAGATGCGCGAGGTCCACAAGCACGAACTTTAGGAGTCTTTACCACTGTCATCTCATCAGAATGAAGTTGAGAACCGTCGTGAGCAGACTCCCTAGAAATAGCAGGTTTCAAAGGAACTTCCTCCCTGTGACCAGCATGTGAGTAACCATGGCAGAAGAGCTTATCACGAAGAATGTGAAATTGTCAGTCATTCTGGGCGCAAGCAACAACATGGCAAACCAAAAGCGCTGATTTAAACTCTTGGTTTTAACTACTCGGTGCAACCTAAGGCTTAGGTCACCTGACTTAAGCAAGTTTACATGAGTTAATCAAAAAAGCAATCCTCTTAGGTCGATCAAGCCCAGCTGATGGCTTTGAGTACCATAGCGGCCCATTACTTCATGGCTTTTAAACAGGACAGTCCAGATTTTGAGAAGGTTATGGGAGAGACAGTCCCCACTTGAGTTCATTACCTTAAAAGGGTTCCTAAAGATACGAAAATCACTGCTAGCCCCCTAATCACGGGCTATGTCAGCGGCTCCAACGGAAATTCATGCATGGGTTATTGAGATTCTAGCGATGTCTTAATCCTGCCCATTTCTACTACGACAGTGATCTAGTCATAGGAATTTCTGATAACACAACCCACAGATTTGTATCCCATCAAACCATCATCATCTTGATCCTCTGGATCTAATTTTTCAGCGGAGATGTGATCAGCAAAGCGGGAGAAGCTGGGCTCTTGAGAGCGTCGAGAGGATAGCTCAGATTACCCAAAAGCGATGAATCCTCGTTCACATCATTCTCCGGCATACTGTTGCCTTAGACAGTAGGGCATACGAGTATCTGGGTAAGAAGGGTGCTCGCGTCAGCTCAGCTTGTATTTGCGAGAAGAGTGATGAAGGGGATTTAAAGCTGAGCCTCTTGCTGGCGGAGGCTCTCAAAAAGGCCAACAGCCACGCTAACTGACAGGTTGAGGCTCCTCACACCCGTACCTCTCATGGGGATACAGGTGGTGAGATCGCAATTGCCTAGAATTTCAGGCGATAAACCACGGGTTTCTGGGCCAAACAGCAACCAGTCTGATGGCTGGTAAGTGATGTCGGTATATGGCACCGTACCCTTGGTGCTAAAGCCGATGAGCCGCCCACCCTGGCTGCGGCTCACCCCTGCAAAGGCCGCCCATGATTCGTGGACAGACAAGTTGACGTAAGGCCAGTAATCTAGACCGGCTCGCTTGAGTTGGCGATCGCTCAGCTCAAACCCCAGGGGTTTAACCAGATGGAGCTCGGTCGCAGTCGCCGCACAGGTGCGCGCAATATTCCCCGTGTTAGGGGGAATTTCGGGATTAACCAGAACCACTTTCACCATTGCCGATCAACCTAATAGGGCATTTGCGGGATCCGTGGCCCGCATCGTGATCAGCGGGAAAAGCCTGATCTTTGTCACGTCAGTGTCACTGATAGGACTTTTTTATTAGCCCTAACGTATCGGCCCAAACTCCTGAAGATCTCGGTTGACAAGTCAAGGCTTTCATGGATCTATGCGGCACAGGGCAGACAGAGTTCTTCGATGAGCGCTTTGTCTTGCTGCTGAGCAGCCGTAATGGCTTGGGACATGATGTCACCGACTGAGTATCCTCGGTCGTAAAGCGCCAGCCATTGTTGGGCTTCGTTACCGGTCTGGAGGATACGTTTAATCGGGGTCAGAAAGCAACTAAATCCATGGCGGTGGGCAATGGGCCACAGGGAATGATACTGCTCCTCTAACCAGGCATGGACCGTTAATTCTCGTCCATCTTGCCAATGCTTGAGGGTCGCCCCTAAGGAAGACCGCGCTACAGCTGCTTCATTGTGGAGGGCTAGGGCGACGAGATCAGCGGCTCTAGTCGAGGAGGGCAAGTCACTCTGCTCTAAAGGATCGAGCGCTGGATCCTGGAAAAGCTGCAACAGCCGGGCCTCTAACAAGGCTGTAATCGCTAAGAGGTCTAAAGGATTAATGACCAAGTCACAAATCCGCAGTTCTAGGCGGTTCAAGCAGTACGGGCGGCGATCGCCATTGGGTCTCACGGAAATCCAAAGGTGTCGTACATTTTGCATCGTTTGTTGTTCGAGCTGTGCCTCAGTCCACTGAATATGGTGATCATGGCTCTCGAACAGCGGCACAAATTCTGGCGTTTGAGGAAAGAGGTGCCAACGGGTGGAGTGATATCCTGTGGCCTTACCATCCAAAAACGGAGAAGACGCGGTTAACGCTAGATAGAGCGGCGCTTCGACCCGCAACAAGCGGCAAGCCCGCATCAGTATTTCTGGATCAGCAATGCCTACATTGATATGGATACTGGCCGTAACGACATCAGTACCATAGGTTTGCTCGATGTAGCTGTGATAGGGATTATTGGGGTCAGAACGGCAAAAACGAGTGGTGTCCCCTAGGGAAAGGGTACTCCCAGGCACAATGGTGTAATCGCCGAGCGTTTGGAGATAAGCCCGCAACGCCTGTCGGGGGCGCACGAGTTCACACAGTAACTGCTCGTACTGGTGAAGCGGCGGCGTCGTGTATTCTACATTCCGGCTATCCGGCTCTCGGACAAATCCGTCTAGGGCGGCAACGATACGATCAGAGAATCCAATGATGCTTCCCCCGGGAGTCCCGGTATACATCTCGACCTCAAAGCCCTTAGATAGCAACACGGTTTCCCTCAACAGGTGACTTTACCCCATGGTATCGGTTTCAAGTCTAGGTTTAACCCTTGAATCTGGGTGCCACTTCACCATTCAGGTCGAACAGAAATGGCCCGTAGCAGAGTGGGCAAACATCTATATATAAGTCATTGTCTCGGGGCAGTATTGGCAGGGATGACGCCGCTCAAGGCGAACTGGATCCCGGTGTGAGCGGCGATCGCTAACGGATTAAAGATAAACTGAGGCCATTCCTTGGATCCCAGTGGGTGAGCTCGCTCTCAAGGCTCCGATTCCTGCGATCATGCCCCTGCCACCATGTTCAGGATTATTGCGTTTCAAGCTTGCCGCCATGGCACTGGGTGTTCTCATCTGGTGGCCAATTTGGCCGTGCTCTTAATGCAAGCCGGGTACCGCGTTGGCCTCTTGGACACCGATCCGAGAGGGGGAGGCATTCGGACCCTCTTCGGCTTAGATAATGTCTCAACGGCAGGCCCTCAAAGCTATTGGTGGTTAAGGTTCAATCCCGAACATCCCCAGGCACTAAGATCCCAAGCCCATGTCTATGGAACTTGTCCGCCTCAACAGCAAACGGGTATTTATCTACCCTCTGAACACCATCCAGGCAAAATTAGCCAACAGCTAACCCACCTCCAGCAGTATTACGGGATTACAAACCCCAGTGATGCCCTCACCCACCTCGGTCAAGAGTTAAGACTGGATTACCTACTGCTTGACACACAGCCCACATTAGATGAGGAAAACCTGCTCAGTCTGGCGTTGGCCGATACCATCGCGGTCTTGCTGCAACTCGATAACTACGATTTCCAAAGAATCGCCGTGCTATTGGAGATCATCCAGAAGTTAAATACCCAAAACACATGGTTGATTCCCAGTCAGGTCTTGCCCCTAATCGATACTCAGGCCGTGGCGGCCAAGCTCACTAACACGTATCAGCTAGAAGTCGGAGCCATTTTGCCCCTGAGCGAAGACATGGTGCGCTTGGCCAGCGGGGGGCTATTTTGTCTGCACCATCCCCAACACGACCTGACAAAAGTTATGATGGGCTTTGCTCAAAAGCTCGCTCAAGTCAGCCCCCGTAACCTTAAAAGCGCTGAGCCACCTCGGCAACAGCGTCGCGGTCAACCCCTGATGGGGGTATTGGATCTTCCGCCTCTAAACCGCCAGGTTCTGACAGCAATTATTAGACAGGGTGGTGTATCTAGTGATGATTTGGTCAAGCTAGGACTAGGGAGTATATAGCCGTCGCCACTTAGGTTAAGACGTTACCACCTTGAGAACGTGCTCCATCGCATCTCTTAAG
>JAQCKL010000101.1 GCA_027592485.1 Cyanobacteriota bacterium | reverse complement strand
ACTTGTCGCAACTTATACCCTGAGAGCTTTTATTACTTCAAGACCGACTTTTCAAACATCCTCTGAGGCTCAACCGGGCGATCGTCTCAATCAACCAGGGCATGGAATAGACACCAGCAGTCGAGCCAGTACGGTCTTAACCATTGACAATGGGATTGGCACGGTCAATGTCGCCGAAAATACCCGCTTCTCTGTGCAACGATTGGCAACTTTGGATGATGGTGCCCGCATTACCATCTTGTCTGTCACCCAAGGGCAGGCCCGCATCCAGGCCCGCCCCTTTAGCAACCCCAGCAGCCTTCTAGAACTCCATACCCCCAGTGGGGTGGCGGCAGTCCGGGGCACTGAGTTTGGGGTGAACGTGGCCGAGGATGGCAAAAGTAGCATCGGCACCTTAGAAGGCTCGGTCGAGGTCAGCGCCCAAGACGTATCCGTCCAGGTGGATGCGGGGTTTGTGTCGATTGTGGTGCCAGGGGAACCCCCAACCCCCCCTATCCCTCTCGATCAAGAACTCCTGCTGGACTTGGTCGACTTGCATCGTCGCGATCGCAACTTGCATTTACAAGGTCGAATTAACGCCGCCAATACGCTGTTCGTCAATGGTCATGAAGTCACCATTGGCCGCTCCGGCTGGTTTAGTACTGTGATTCCGCTGTCTCATCGCCCTCGTACCGTAACCTTCACGGTACGCAACCCCCTCGGAGACGAACGGAATTATCCGATCCCAGTATGGCAAGCTGATATCGATCGCGACTAGGGTCCCCATTCCACCATGGCATTTCAGCATCACCATTCTCGTGGACTTTCAGGGCGAGGGCTGGGCTCCATTCTTTGGATTGGACTGGGCTCCACACTGGTGGCGATCGCCCTGTGGTTGCTGGGAGCCTGGGAGCCCCTAGAGCGTTCCGCCTATACGCTACTGTTCCAAGCCCGAGCGCGACTCAGCGATCACACTTGGGACGATCGCCTTGCCGTGATCGCCATCGATGAACCTAGCCTAGAACGCTATGGTCGCTATCCCTTGCCGCGCGATTTGTACGCCTCTCTCCTCGATACGCTTCTCCCCGTCCAGCCTGCGGCGATTGGGTTTGATATGCTCTTCCCCGAAGCGACAGCAGAGGACGGTGCCTTTGCTGACAGCATTGCCCTTAGCGGTAATGTGGTGCTGGCCGTGGGGGACAACGGTCAAGGGCAAGCAATTGAGAATAGCCTGAGCCTCACCCAAGGGGCAGAGGGCAGCTTTTTGCTGGGCAGCGTCAAACACACCGTCGATAGTGATGGCTTGAGCCGCCGCATCTGGCTGTATGAAGGGCGTTTCCCCAGCTTTGGGATTTCCCTGCTGGAGATGTATCGCACCAGCCTAGAGAACACCCTTGGCATTGAAGAGGACCCCCTTCCTGACCTGAATGCAGCCGTTTTTGAGCAACCCCAACAATTTAATCGTCGTGACCTGTGGGTGAATTGGCCCGGTCCCATTGAAGAAATGTCCGCCGAATCAGGGCTACAGGTGTTTTCCCTGGTGGATGTGCTGGAAGAGCGGGTCGATATCAGCGCACTACAAAACAAAATTGTGGTGGTAGGGGTAACGGCTACCGCAGTTGATCCCCTGCGGACACCCTTCCACAAAACCATTCCCACCGCTGGGCTATATCTCCATGCGGCGGTGATCGATAATCTGCTGGCCGATGCGTTTATTACTCGAGCCCCCCTTTGGGCCGTGATCGTCCTGTTGTTGGGCAGTGGCGTGGGTGGTAGCCTCCTCCTCAAAAACCTATCGATGCGGGGACGGATTGCCATTTTGGCGGGGATGACTCCCATCTGGTTTGCCGTTGCCTACGGCAGCTTTTTAGGGCAGGTCTGGCTGCCGGTGGTTGCCCCCCTTGGCACCACCTTCATTAGTGCTTTGGGTCTCCAGTTGATTGAGCAGCGGGAGCGGCAAGCATTGATGGATCTTTTTGCCATTAACCTTTCTTCGGAAATGGCAGATTTGCTGTGGCAACATCGCGGGGAAATCTTGAAGGAAGGGGCAATTCAACCCCAAGAATTGATGGCAACAGTTCTGTTTACAGACATTCGCGGCTTCACTACCATTAGCGAAAATCTCCCCTCGGCAGATCTCCTGGCCTGGCTGAATCGCTACTTCGAGGTGATGACCACTTGCATCATGGATAACGGGGGGGTGGTTGATAAATACATTGGGGATGCCATCATGGCATCCTTTGGTGCCCCCTTAGCACGGCCCGGAACGGATGCCTGGCAACAGGATGCGATCGCGGCGGTGACAGCGGCCCTCGCCATGCATGAACGGTTGCAATCCCTGAATCAAGAGTTTCGAGCCGCTAATTTACCGACGGTGGAGTTTGGGGTCGGCATCCACACGGGACCCGTGATTGTCGGAACGGTGGGTAGCCGCCAGCGGCTGAGTTATTCGCTATTCGGGGATACGGTCAATATCGCCGCTCGACTGCAAGATATGACCAAAACCCTAACCCAGAAAGCGCCCTATCCGATTTTGCTGAGCCAGTACACCTACGAGCAAATGGGCGATCGCTACGAAGTCAGCCCCATGGGTGAAATCCAGTTACGGGGACGGACAGAAAAGACCATCGTCTATACGCCCACCTCAACCCTGGCCATGATGCACAAATTGCCATCGGCATAGATCACCGAGACCCGATTGCTTTGAATAAACCTTGGCCACATCCAAACCCGTAGTTCGCCCCACGGTGAAAATTCAAGTTTTCAAGTTGGATGTGGTTTAAGAGGGGCTTATTGAGGAGAACTAGGCTGACCATCATCAGACCAGAACGCAATCGATAAACCGGCGGCGATCACCACTGCCCCCAATCCGCCAAATACCACTGGTAGCCCCAAGAAAGTTTCAGCCACACTAGCCAAGACCAGAGGCAAACTGAGGGCAATATTGACCAGGTTATTTTGCAGGCCAAACACCTTGCCCCGCATGGCCGCTGGGGTTTGCTCTTGAATGGTCGTTTGCATGGGAATCCCGATCGCTGCCGCACAGACACCGATGCCACCAATCAACAGGAGGGTCGGCCAGAGTTGGGTGGTGACAAAGGCCATGGCCACAAGCATCAGCCCCATCCCCATCGAACTATAGAGACTGAGGACAAGGCGCGAAAATCGCTGGCCGAATTGCCCCACCGCCGCCGCCCCCAGGGCCATGCCCACCCCGCCAGCGGCCAACAAAAAGCCAAATTGAGAGGAAGCGATCGCCGGCATCACCTCCGCTAAACGCACCGCCAGCACCGCGAGGGCTGCAAATACCGAAAACAACACCACCAATTGCAGGATGGCATTTCTCACTTGAACGTTTTTACCCAGGTAGCGCAAACCATCCCGAATGTCTTGCCAAGGATGGCGATCGTGCTGGGACTGATCGGGGGGCTCTTCCTGAACGCCCATGACCAAGAGCAAGAGGCCAGCGATGCCATAACCCGCGCCCACCAAAATTGCCTTTCCCCAACCGGCTCCCCCATCCAAGGGCGCTAAGAAGCGATCGGCAATTGCTAGCAAGGGTTCACCCACCGCAAAACCCACGATGACCGAGGCCATCATCGTGGTGGTATATAGCGAGTTGGCCGACAGTAGGTGACGATTTTCCACCAAGAGGGGAATCACCGCCTGCTCCGCAGGGGCAAAAAACTGGGTCAGGGTAGAGACCAAAAAGGTAATCGCCAGGAGCAGCCAAAACCCAGTGGGGAGGTGAGCGACTGTTCCTAATCCACGGCTAAGCCACAGAATCAGCGGCAGTGCAACCACCAATGCCCCCCGCAACAGGTTGGTACTCACCATTACCCCTTGCTTGCTCCAGCGGTCCACATAGACCCCAGCCAAGGACCCAAACAACACGGCTGGGATGGTAAAAGCCACCATCACCGCCGAGACCCAACCGCTAATGGTTTGACCGGGGGTCTCAAACTGGCTACCAATAATGGCCACCATCAGCACCAGATAGACCTTGTCAGCCAATTGAGAAAAGACCTGACCACTCCACAGCACTAAAAAGTTGCGATTCTGCAAAACCGGCCAGAACCCAGTAGAGGCATCGCTTTCAGCAAGACCTTGGGTAATATCTGCGGAAATATCTGAGGATGAGGTCTCGGCTTCAGCCCCTTTAGTGCTCTCTAGGGAGGGTGCTGGGGGCTCAGTCGGTATCTCTGAATCAGTGTCGGACTCGCGCAACATTAATCGGGGGTGACAGGGAGGGCAAAACAGGTGTCGATCAAACTAGCCGACCGAATCGGGCGGTCAAAATGATGCTGGACATAGTGGCGCAGCAAGCGCTCGATCCGCTGCCAAAGGGGGTTAGTGGCTTGGGCATGGGTCAGACTCGCAGTCTGGGGTTGACTGCTAATCAACTCAGAGCTGCCCAATCGCTGCAGTAGCGCTAACTCCGCCGCTGAAATCAAGGTGGTTTCCATCCCATCTACAGATCGCATGCTGCCCTTAACAGCGTACCGTCCTGGAGCGGTTCGCGGGCCACGAGACCGGGTAGTCGTAGGCAATTGGTGGAGTAAGTCAGTTCTGACAATACCCCCAGCGCTAAATCCGACCTGCCCGCCGACCTGACTTAAATCTGGTGTGATCGCCACCTGACTCACGCAACACTGGCGCACCTCTGGGGCCACCCCCGCCAACGTCAATAGGTGGAATATCCCCTGGCACAAACTGGCTAACACCCCGGCGGTGGGAGCCTGCTCTAAGCGGCTTAAATGCTCGACAAACAAGGTAAACAGGGCCTCTTGGGGTTGGCCACTCAGGGCCTGCCCCAACACCAGTTCCGCTAAATACTGGCTGGCGGTGAGGCGAATCAAATCGGTCGCCAATTGGGGAAATGACTGCACCGTTTCTGCCTGGATTACCTTGTCCAGTTTTTTCCCTTGAACCACGAGCAGGTCATTCACCACAAACTGACCACTGCGTCCCCCCAGACGAGACTTGTGTTTGCGGGCACCGGGGGCGATCGCCCGAATTAAGCCATGCTCAATGGTCAGGATGGTGAGCAGGCGATCGCTCTCCCCCATGGGCATGCCCTTGAGGTTAATTCCGGTGGTTTTATAAGAACGGCTCATGGGCAGCGACTCAGGACTGGGCTTCCCGCTGTTGGCGGATCAGGTCAGGCCCTCGGGAGGTCCCGAGGCGCGTGGCTCCAGCTTGGACGAGTAATGAGGCTTGCTCAGCGGTGCTAATCCCCCCGGAGGCCTTGATCCCCACCCGGCCCTTACTAATCGCCTGCAACTGCTCAATGATTTCCACCGTCGCGCCCCCTTGCCAGCCGGTACTGGTCTTCAGGAAGGCGGCCCCCGCATCCATGCAAACATCCGCCGCTTGCCGCAACTCGTCGGGGTTCAGGAGTTGCGCTTCAAGGATGGCCTTAATCACTTGGCCGGTCTCCTCACAAATGGAGGCGATTTCCCGGTGGATCAGATCCATCTTGCCCATCTTGAGCCAGCCCAAGTTAATCACCACGTCCAGTTCCGTCGCCCCATTTTCCGCCGCCTCTTGGGCCTCGTAGAGCTTCACCGTTGGGGTGGTGGCCCCAGAGGGAAACCCAATCACGGTACAAACCTGGGCTTTAGACCCTTGTAAACACTCCTTCGCTTGGCGTACATGGATAGGATTGACACACACGGCGGCAAAGCCGTAGCGATCGGCCTCGGCGCACCAATGCTCCACTTGCTCTGGGGTAGCCATCGGTGCGAGCAGTGAATGATCGATCAGGGGAGCCAAATCCACCTCGGAGGCTTGTAAGTCATTAGACGCCATGGTGTTGCGCGATTCCCATTCAGCAGGATTGATTACCACTGCCTGGATCGTATCGCAAACCCTTTAGCGAAAACGGTTGAACCTCGCGGTGGCGGTCGGGTTTCCCGGTGGGATGGGATAGCCAGGGTGAAGCGGGTGATCAGATTCGGGCATCTTGAGTAGGTAATGACAGACTTGGCGAGACCTGAACTGTTATCAAGATCCCCTTGGCTGCCGCCATCCCCCTTGGTAAGGGGGGTAGGGGGGATCTCTCAGGTGAATCGCTAGTGACCCGCATCAAGGTTGCAATTTTCCCCATCCTCACCCCCATTACCTTGCCCCCATGGCTCCTTTGATTTCGGCAATTATTTGCACCCATAACCGCGATACCTATTTGGGGGCAGCGATCGATAGCTTGCTGGCCCAAGACTATGAGCCCTATGAGGTGATCGTGATCGACAATGCCTCCACCGACACCACCAGGGCGGTGGTTGAGGCACGGCTCCCCCATGCCAAGTTGAGCTACGTTTACGAAACCACCCTAGGGCTTTCGGTGGCTCGCAATGCGGGGGCGATCGCGGCCAAGGGCGACATCCTCGCTTATCTAGACGACGATGCCGAAGCCACGGTGGGTTGGTTGACGGCTCTGGCTGAAATTTATGAGGCGAATGACCGGGTGGCGATCGCGGGGGGTAAGGTCACCCTCCTATGGCCCCCAGATTCCCAGCCCCCGGCCTGGCTGTCCGTCGGCATGTCCGGCAGCTTAGGCTTCTATGACCTAGGGGATGAGGTGCTCTCGATTACGGAACCCGGACTCACCCCTCGGGGACTGAACTATTCGATCCGCAAGACCTTTTTAGACCAAATCGGAGGGTTTGACCCCAACTTGGGGCGGGTGGGTAAAAATCTGCTGTCCAATGAAGAACTCTATATGACCCAACAGGCTCTGCAATTGGGGTGGCAGGTGATGTACCTCCCGGCAGCGTTAGTGGCCCACAATGTCGCCCCAGAACGGATGCTGCGGGGGTGGTTTCTGAAGCGCAGTTGGTGGCATGGCATCAGCCAGTGCTACCAAGAGCAGGTGGCGGGCAAAGCCGGGATGCGGCAATTGAGTTGGGGGGGGGAACGTTTAATAAGAGGGGTGTACAAAAGCCTGAAATATTTTGCGGATCCAGCCCGGCGCTTCGAGAATTTTTTATATGCCTATGGCCAGATTGGGTACCTTTTGAGTGCCGTACGGGGCTTACTGCAACCGACTCGCCCTTGAGTCCGATGCACAATCCCCATCCCTAGATATCGCTAAAATGGCCGCAGTCTATTAGCGTCAATAGGATCGCTCTCGCCTGCTTCCTGCGTTGCTCTACCCTGATTCGTTTTGTCCTAATTCTCTACCCCCATGCCTGCCGTGCCTTCCAAAATCCCAGTCTCTGTTCTGATCCCTGCCAAGAACGAAGAAGACAATTTACCCGCTTGCCTGGAGAGTGTGGCCTGCGCGGATGAGATCTTCGTGGTCGATTCCCAAAGCAGCGATCGCTCCGTAGAAATTTGCGAGCAGTACGGCGCTCAGGTGGTGCAGTTCCACTTCGACGGTCACTGGCCCAAGAAGAAAAACTGGTCCCTAGAGAATTTGCCGTTCAAAAATGACTGGGTGTTGATTGTCGATTGTGATGAGCGCATCACCCCAGCACTGTGGGAAGACATTGCCAAGGGCATTCAAGCCCCAGACCATGGCGGCTACTACATCAACCGCCGCGTCTTTTTCCTCGGCAAATGGATTCGCTATGGGGGCAAATACCCCGACTGGAACCTACGCCTCTTTCGCCATACCCAGGGTCGCTACGAAAACCTCAAAACCGAAGGCATCCCCAACACTGGGGACAACGAGGTCCATGAACATGTGGTGATCAGCGAGGGCAAGGTCGGTTACCTCAAAAACGACATGCTCCATGAGGACTTCAAAGATCTCTTCCATTGGTTAGAGCGCCACAATCGCTATTCCAATTGGGAGGCACGGGTCCACTACAACCTCCTCACCGGCATGGCCGATGACGGGACCATCGGGGCCAGCCTCTTTGGGGACGCGGTCCAGCGCAAACGCTTCCTCAAAAAGATTTGGGTGCGCTTACCCTTTAAGCCCTTCCTCCGGTTTGTGCTGTTCTACTTTATTCAACTGGGCTTTTTGGATGGCCACGCCGGTTATACCTACGGTCGCCTCTTAAGCCAGTACGAATATCAAATTGGGGTCAAACTCTACGAGCTGCGACAATTCGGCGGTCGGTTGAATGTCAGCAAGCCTGCAGCAGAGCCAGCCAAGAGCGCTGAGCCGGAACCTGAGGCAGCAGCCCCGGCCAAGGTCCAGGGCTAATGGGGGAACGACCCATGCCTCCTTCCCCCCGACCACCAGAGTCTCCCCCCTCACAGGTAGATCTACGGCGCTATGACCAGTCCTGGTATGACGAGGGCCGCCCTAAGTGGGTGATTTTGGTGTGGTGGTTGGTCCAGGCAGTGTTCTTTCCGATCACGCTCCACGCCCACCACGCCCCGCGACGGCTTTTGCTGCGGTTATTTGGGGCGCACATTGGCAAGGGGGTGGTGATCCGCCCTAGTGCCAGGTTCCATTATCCCTGGAAGGTGGCGATCGGGGATTACAGCTGGATTGGCAGCGATGTGGTGCTGTATAGCTTGGATACGATCGCGATCGGTGCCCATTGTGTCATCTCGCAAAAGAGCTACCTCTGCACCGGCAGCCATGATGCGCGGGACCCTGCCTTTGGCCTAAAAACCGCCCCGATTGTGATTGAGAATGGGGTCTGGGTCGCCACCGATTGTTTTGTGGGACCAGGGGTCCGGATTGGGGCCAATGCATTGGTGGGGGCACGCAGCACTGTGTTTAGCGACTTGCCTGCCCAACAGATTTGCCTAGGGTCTCCCTGCAAGCCTCAGAAACCCAGGGAAATCCGCTAACCTGAGCACGGGATCAAGGGGTGTTTAGACTATCGAAGTGCAGAAAGGCATTCCCAATGAGAGTTGGGGCCGCCTGAAGCTGGAAACGGAGAAGACAACCCCTCTCAATTTCTGGCTATGGCCTAAGATCGCTCTCGCTCACCCCTTACTCACTACTTTTCTCCGATCGCTGCTGCAGATTTCGCCGGGCCTGAAAAAATTGTCGATGCTGACGGCGATAGAGCAACTCTAATTGCCCTCCGGCCTCTTGAATAAACGCCCGTTGACGACGATAGAGCCCCTGGAAGCTGTTGGCAAAAATCAGCGTGGTAATCGCCAAGGTGAGCCCCGCTGCCGTTGAAAACAAAGCATCCCCAATCCCCGCCACGACCGCCACGCTCTGGGCGTTGGCTGCGCCCCCCAACTGCCAAGAGGAGAGCGACCGGATCAGGCCCAGGATTGTCCCCAAGAGTCCTAACAGGGGGGCGATCGCCACCACCGTTTCAAAGATGGTCGAAAACCGCTTGAGTAAGGGGAGTTCTCCCTGGGCGGCACTCTCTAGGGCTAGGCGAAATTCATCTGGGGTGGCCTCTGGCAGGGTCAACGCCGCCAAAAAAATCCGTCCCGTGGGGGAATCCTGATGCTGCTGGAGCTTCGTCAATGCCGCCTGGGGGCTGCGATCGTATAAATCGAGAATGGTGCTGATCAGCGATCGCTGCTGCTTGAGGAGGCGACTCCAAAACCACAACCGTTCCACAATCAAAGTGGTGGTCCCCAAGGACAGCACCACCAACGGCACCATTACCCAACCCCCGGTTCCCCCAACCATCGCTCACCCTTGCAAAACCTGCCGCCCTATCATAGGCGACTCCCTCTGGAATCGGACCTAGCCCCCCTTAGGGAAATGGTCAATTTGGGCGTAGCCGCTAAAAATCAGTTTCTTGCCCTGGGTTTCCAGGCGATTGAGGCGGAGGGTAATGCCATCTAAGTTAAATCGGTCTAGATCGATCATGGCATTCAAAACTTCGATCAGCGCCTCGGTCAGCAGCCGCGATAGGGGCTGCACATCCATGGGAATGCCCTCTAACTCAACGCTGGCATCATCAAACACAAGGCGGCGGCGCTTTTTGACCGCTAGGGTGGCCTTTAACTGCAGCGGCACATCCGAGCGATTGGGTAAGTCAGTCACGGCTGAAACCCTTACCTGCTGATGGGGCAGTAACGTCACACTGACATCGCGAAAAGAGACCGGGTCGCCACCGGAGAGGCAGGTCAGAGCGGGGTCCTCTAGATTCTGGAGACGAGGCTTCACCAACTCCGCTTCAAAGGCACGATTGATCGCATCTTCCATGAGCACCACATAGGAAATTGCCTGGGTGGGTTGCTTCAGCTTGATATTACCCCCCAGCAATGCGCCCAAATCAATAGCGACGGCATCGGTTTCAAAGGTCATCTCCGCCGTCTCAAATTCACGGCGAATCACCAAATCTTTGCCCTGCATCTTGAAGCTGTCGATGGTGCCTTGCAGCAGCTTGCTCGGAGGAGAGCAACGGATCTCAACGTCTAGATCACCGCATCGGGTAAACAGATGACGAATGGACTGGGTAGCAACGGAGTTCAACATCCGCTCACCCATATCGCCCTGTTTGGAATTTGCAAACCCTGGAAGGCCGCCAATCATACGCACCGATTAAGTTGAGGTCCCTCCTATTTGTAACAAAATATGAACCTACCTGCCAAAAATTATGCCTCCATAGGGACATAACAAGGCCACACTTAAGCTCGCAAACCCTTGCGGTCAGGCTCTTACACGGATTTACCCCAATCCGCCAAAGGTTGGTCCAAAAGGGGAGATGTAAAGGGCATAAGTGCCGACACGATGGCGGATATAGCCGTCGCCACTTAGGTTAAGACGTTACCACCTTGAGAACGTGCTCCATCGCATCTCTTAAG
>JAQCKL010000100.1 GCA_027592485.1 Cyanobacteriota bacterium | reverse complement strand
TTACTTGTCGCAACTTATACCCTGAGAGCTTTTATTACTTCAAGACCGACTTTTCAAACATCCTCTCAAGGACTAGACGGCTAGATAGCGATGAAGTAACGAATCCGTTAGCTCGGCAGTGCTGCCATTCTCAACAATCGAACCTTTTTCCATGATGAAAAACTTTTGGGCTAGCTTGCGCGCAAATTCAATTTTTTGCTCTACCACCAACACGGTGATGCCCTTCTCCTTATTGATTCTACGCAGCGTATCTTCGATTTCTTGAACGATAGATGGCTGAATCCCTTCTGTCGGCTCATCAAGAAGCATGATCTTTGGGTTACATACCAGCCCTCGGGCGATCGCCAACTGTTGCTGCTGACCACCACTCAACAGGCCACCCTGACGTTCCAGATGCTCATGCAACATCGGAAAGAAATCAAAGATTTCACTGGAAATCTTATTTCCCTTCTTTCCACTGGCACTAAAGCCCATTTTCAAATTATCGAGGACTGACAGATAAGGAATAATCTCTCGCCCTTGGGGGATGTAGGCGATTCCTTCACGAGCGCGCTTATAAGTAGGCGTCTTTGTGATGTCTTTCCCACCAAAGGAAATGCTGCCGCTATTAGGCGTGTTCAAGCCAATGATAGTTCTCAATACGGTTGTCTTGCCAACCCCATTTCGGCCCAATAGACAAGCGATATCCCCTTTATTAATGGACATGTTGACATCAAATAAGACTGGAGTAGGGCCATAGCCCGCAACCACCTTGTCCATCTCAAGCAGCGGTTGAGTCAGCGTCGATCCATTCATCTCAAGCAGCGGCATTGATTGTTTCACGACCCAGGTAAACCTCAATTACTTTAGGATTGCTCTGTACCTCTTGCACCGACCCCTCGGCCAAAACCTGACCTTGGTGTAAAACTACGATTCGTTCAGCAATTTGCTTCACAAATTCCATGTCATGCTCAATCACGACCACTGAGTGAGACTTGGCAATACTCTTGATGATCTCACCCGTCATATAAGTCTCATCTGTTGTCATGCCAGCCGTCGGTTCATCCAGCAAAACAATAGATGGATCCTGGGCTAAAACCATGGAAATCTCTACCCATTGCTTTTGGCCGTGGGATAGGGAAGATACCTGCTCAAAAGCTTGCTCTAGCAAACCTGTCCGCTCTAAAACATCGTAAATCTTGCCCTTTTTAGCCCTTGTCAACTTGGAGGTAATGGAAGACAAAATTCCGTGAGTCCCCTTCAGGGAGAGCAAAATATTGTCAAACACCGTGAGCTCGTTGTAGACATTGGGGTTTTGAAACTTACGACCAATGCCCATACGAGCCACTTCATGGGGGCTCTTATTGGTGATTTCCTTACCATGGTAATAAATGTGGCCAGAAAATACCGGAGATTTACTCACGATGGCGTCCAGCAGGGTGCTTTTCCCGGCTCCATTAGGACCAATGATAGTGACAATTTCACCATCATAAACATCCAGGCTTACGCCAGTCAGAGCCTTGAAGCCTGAAAAGACAACATTTAAATCTTTGACGGACAAGACCGCTTCCATAGTCAAAGCCTCTCAAGCGTTCTAGTACTGAAAATCTACCATTTACAGTCTGATCG
The DNA here is from genome assembly GCA_027592485.1 of Cyanobacteriota bacterium. GTDB lineage: Bacteria > Cyanobacteriota > Cyanobacteriia > Phormidesmidales > Phormidesmidaceae > PCC-6406. Next base: position 9,112 of record JAQCKL010000100.1, on the reverse strand, counting down.
GACTGTAATCAAATTGACGCAACCCATACCCATCAAGCAGTTGGTGCTATGGGCTATCTTGAACCGTATTGGCAGGCATAATCGGCTTGGGCTTAGACAGATTAGACAAGTTAAATTGTTTGGGCAGCAAACTCATCAATCCATTCGGAACAAATAGGACAACGATGAGTAGCAAAACACCAATCATCAACTGCCAATCCTGAGTCACCTTTTCGGCATAGTTTTGGACCTGCCCGAGAATCAAAGCTGCTAGTAGCGGGCCAATTAAGGTGCCTCGTCCCCCAATGGCCACCCAGATCACAACCTGTGTCCCAAAGGCAACAGCGAGGTAGACCGGCGAAATAAATCTATTGAGTGGAACAAACAATCCACCCGCAACCCCAGCCAGTCCGGCAGAGAGCGCCCAGATGAAAATTTTGAATTGAGCAACGTCATAGCCCAGAAAGGCAATTCGATTCTCATTCTCATTAATAGACCGCAAAATCAAGCCGAAGTTGGATTGGGTTAACCACCAGCCTAAAGCCAGCACAAAAGCGGTGTAGGCCAAAATCAAGAAATAAAGCCCAATCGGAGGAATTGCTGTGCCAAAGAAACTGAGTTTACTGACATCAGTGATGCCATTCGTACCACCGGTATAAGCCTGCTGACTAATGAAAAAGGTGGTCAAAGCAGATGAAAGCGCCAGAGTAATAATCGTGATATAAACGCCGCTCACCTTAGAACGGAAAATGAAATATCCCACGACATAAGCAAATAAGGCTGGCACTGCAATCATCGCGATGAATGCAACAGGGAAATACTTTAGGGGAGCAATAAACCATGGCATCGTCTCCAGCCCATTCCAGACCATGAAGTCAGGCAGCTCACCACCGTAGGTATTGCCCTCGGCAGAGAGGTTGAGCTTTAGATAATAGGCCGAAGCATAACCGCCCAAGGTGAAGAAAATGCCGTGGGCAAAACTCAAAATACCTGTGAATCCCCAGACCAAATCAAGAGAGATTGCCAATGCCCCAAAGAGCAGAAGCTTTGACATCAAAGAGACTTGAAATTCTCCCATTACGAAGGGAAATATGATGAATATCAGTAGTCCAATCCCACTGATGACAGCCAGTTTCGCTGGAAACGTCGACTGCTTATAACCCATTACTACATTTGCCATATCCAGAGCTCCTGCCGATAATTCAGACCGTGAGGGTGATCAAAAGACGATTTCTGTTAGCTCTAGGTCCGTTTTTGAACCGTGAATAATCCTTCAGGGCGGTATCGAATCAGAATGATCACTGCACCTAGAACCAGTACCCTTGCGGTTGGGTCATTGAGAATAAAGGCAAGGATTGCATTGGATTCCCCGATCAGGAATGAACCGGCCAAAATACCAATGAGCTTGTCGACCCCACCGGTCACGACAACCATCCAAGCATCGACTAGGTAGTCTTGCCCCATGGGTGGAGCCACGGTCTTGAGGGCAGAAATCACCGCTCCAGCCACTCCAGCCAACCCACAACCATAAGCAAAAGTCCCCATATCTACAAGCTTGGTATTCACACCTAAGCATTGAGCCATGCTGCGATTCTGGGTGACGGCTCTAATTTGTCGGCCCCAAGACGTACCGTAGAACAGGTACATGGTGACGCCTAAAAGCGCTAGGGCAACTCCAATGATGAAGAGGCGGTAATAGGAGATAGCAACGAGCGGAGAACCTGAGGGATCTGACATGAAAGTCACGTTACCTGACAAATAAGCAGGGGACTTCACGTACTTCAGCTGGGCGGTAAATATTAACTTGATGACACCTTGTAAAACGATGCTGAGCCCCCAGGTTGCTAAGAGCGTTTCCAAGGGACGACCGTATAGCCGTCTAATAATGGTAAGCTCAACAACCGCTCCAATAATGGCCGTTCCCAGGAATGCAAAGGGAATCGTCAGGAGCAAATCCATCTTGAAGACATCCTGCATCAAGAAGGTAATATATGCCCCCAGCATGATGAATTCACCGTGGGCAAGGTTAATAATTCGCATCACCCCGAAGGTGATTGACAAGCCCAACCCTGTCAAGAGAAGAATGCCTACAATACCGAGGCCATTCAGGGCTTGATTGAGAATGGTCGAGAGTTGAAAGCCTCCTGTAGCTTCTTCCTGCGCGAGCAAATATAGCGGCGATAACATTGATGGCAAGGCAAGGTCCAACATGGCGCTCAGATTAAGGCTTACTAAGGTCTCGACTAACGCAAATATATCTACACGAATCTGTTGGCAGAACTGTTTGACGAGAAATCTGCCAACAGATTTGCAAAGAAACTGGCTTAGCTAATAAGCCGGTTTACAGGAACTCAGGTACTAAGTCCTCACCGGTTTCTTGGGTGGGATCGCTGCGATCATCCGGAGCTGGGTGTACGCATTTACGACCTGGGTAGAGCGTTTGACTCCAAGGAATCGGCTTCACAGCCGCATCGGTTGCAAAGACAATCTCTGCCTGGCCATCTTCCTGCCATTTACCAATTCGGGAGTAGAGGTAAGTGTGGTAATTGTCAGGGTCTATTTTGACCCTGCCTTGGGGAGCATTGAATTCTTGACCGCGAGTTGCTTCACGCAATGTCTCGGTGTTGATTTCATCGCCCGCTTCCAGAATGTCCTTCATCGCTTGAGCCATGAAGAAGGTCTGCAAGTAAGCCGCTTCCATGACGCCGTTGGTGACGCGATCATCCCCAAACATTTCCTTGAACTGAGCCACAAAAGCCGTGTTCTCGGGAGTGTCAACAGACTGGAAGTAGTTGAAGCTGGTGTAGTGACCCGCTGAATACTCAGGCCCCATGGCTTGAATTTCTTCTTCAGTGGTGGGATAGGCCATGATTGGGATATCCTCGGCGCTGATACCTGCATCCTTAAACTGACGGTAGAACGCTGGAATACTATCCCCCACCAAGTTACTGAGAACAAAGTCAGGGCTGGCTGCCTTGATCTTGTTGATGATGGTGATAAATTCCGTAGTCCCTAAGGCTGCATATTCATCACCCACAACGGTACCGCCAGCCTTCTCAAGCTCGGCCTTACCAATCCGGTTGCTTTCCTTGGGGTAGATATAGTCAGAGCCGATAAAGAAGCCCTTGGGACCAAAGTTTTCGTAGCAGTAAGGAATGGAGTCCGTAATCTGCTGGTTAGGTGCAGCACCGGTGTAGAAGACGTTAGAGCTACATTCGTTGCCTTCGTAGTAAACCGGGTAGTAGAGAATGGAATCTTCCTCTTCAAAAACCGGCAGCACAGATTTCCGACTGGCAGAGGTGTAACAGCCCAGGACGCAGACCACTCCGTCTTCGGTGATCAAGCGCTTGGACATCTGGTTGTAGAGGTCCCAGTTGGAGTCAGGGTTGACTACAACTTTCTCAATCATTTTGCCAGCGATACCTGCGCCATTGGCTTCCCAGGGGCCGGTGCCGGTATTGATTTGCTCAATAGCTAGGAATGTCGCATCCTGCAAAGATTTTTCGACAATCGCGATGGTACCCGTCGTGGAGTACATAACACCGACTTTAATGGCTTCTCCACCGGCATCACTGGAGGACTCACCACCCTCAGATGAGGTGTCTGGGGAGCTGCCACCGGCACAAGCGGCTAAAACGGTGGTTCCAGCCGCCAAAGAACCGTACTGAATAAATTTGCGTCGACTAAGACTGCTTGAAACGCGGGATTTTGACATAGACGTCGCTTAACCTCACACACAATTATCAGAAAACAAGCTGAAAATCCTACTCAAGCATGGCGTTTGAGCGATAAAACAGCTTAGCGATTCACCATAGCATGCAATTTACACGACAGAAGCCTGTAAGAGAATTGACCATAGAGGAGATATCCTCGTACTTGCCTGAAGTGATGCCAGCAAAACCAATTTTTGGGGGAAATTACTCAGTCCCACATAACTTTACATTGCCGAGACAGGTGTCTTTTGTTGCTGATGATACAAAACCAGTAATACTCGGTTGGTGAAGGCTTTCCTGGTCTTGCTAGAGCCTACCTATTGGCGGATTATTCACGATTGGCAAGATCGGGGACAGATCGCTACGACTGGCCATATCCCATGGCGCAAAAACGCACTAGGGGCGATGTTTAAGAATGGATTAAGGTTACGGTAGCGGTGGGAGGCAATATTCTGCTGGCAGGCAATATTAATAAGCCTCAACGACCATGGGTCTCAGTAGCGTCAGCGCCATGGGTAGGAATCTATTTTGACGTCTGGTTTCTGGCTTTGGCCAATGGGTGATAGCCAGGGGTTTAATCATGCGATCGCGGTTATGCCTGGCCACGCGCGATCGCCCAATACAATTCTGGGCATGCCACTCCTAGCAATGGGCTGGCTCTAAAGTTGCAAGGTTTTCGGGTTTGAGCTGTGCGTTGTATTTCAAGTCGGCTGCATCGAGATGCATTGTCAGCATTCTGTATCCAAAGCAACATTTCTGGTGGGTTTGAAGCTGATACAACAATAAGCTGAAGGGGCTTCGGGGGTTTGTTGTGATGCAGAGGCTTGTGCTACCTCAGGTCTAGAATTCCAGAATGGCTTAGGTTAGCCATCCCCCTCTGGGGTCTGAATATCCTTGATGTTCTTTGCAGGGCATTTCAGCCTCTTGAATTCCAAAAAATCCTCTGGGGAATTTGACTGGATAGTTTGTCCAAGATCCTTGGGTTCAAGATTAAAAATCGCCCAGAAAACGCAGTAATAGTTTATACAGATTTAGGAGCCAGTCATGTCTTTTCACGGTGATATTTCCTCAAGTAACGATGCTGTTGGTGTGGCCGTTGTCAACTACAAAATGCCTCGGCTTCACACCAAAGCGGAAGTGCTCGAAAATTGTCAAAACATCTCGAACATGATTGATGGGATGAAGCTGGGTTTGCCAGGGATGGATTTGGTTATCTTTCCTGAATATTCCACCCATGGGATTATGTATGACCGTGATGAGATGATGGAAACGGCTTCTAGCATTCCTGGTCCTGAGACCGATATTTTTGCTGAGGCTTGCATTCGCAACAAGGTCTGGGGGGTGTTCTCCCTGACCGGTGAGCGCCATGAAATGCATCCTGAAAAGGTGCCTTACAACACCCTGATTTTGATGAATGATCGGGGTGAGATTGTTCAAAAGTACCGCAAAATCATGCCGTGGACGCCGATTGAGGGCTGGTATCCCGGTAACTGCACCTACGTTTCAGAGGGGCCTAAGGGGCTCAAGGTCAGTCTTATTATTTGTGACGATGGCAACTACCCTGAAATTTGGCGTGACTGTGTAATGAAAGGGGCTGAGTTGGTAGTTCGTTGTCAAGGATATATGTATCCGGCGAAAGATCAGCAAATTATGGTCTCGAAGGCGATGGCCTGGATGAACAATACCTATGTGGCTGTGGCGAATGCGGCTGGATTTGATGGGGTTTACAGTTACTTTGGCCATTCTGCCGTTGTCGGGTTTGATGGTCGTACCCTTGGCGAATGTGGCGAAGAAGAGAACGGCATTCAGTATGCGGCGCTTTCTAAGTTTGCTATTCGTGACTTTCGAGCCCATGCTCAGTCTCAGAATCACATCTACAAGCTCTTGCATCGCGGGTATACCGGCATGATCAATTCCGGTGATGGCGATGAAGGTATGCAGGAGTGTCCCTATGAGTTTTACCGCGAGTGGGTGCTTGACCCTCAGAAGGCCAAGGAGAGGGCGGAGGCCTTGACGCGCTCCACAGCAGGGACTCAGGAATGTCCGGTGGAGGGGATTCCCAATCAAACGGCTGAATCCGTGCCGACCCCTGTGGTCAAAAAGTCAGCACCCGTTGTGGTCACTCAGCCAGTTTCCTAAGTCATTCAGAAGACAACCTGGGGGGAGGGCGGTTCCTCTCGAAAGGTGAGCTCAGTTATGGCTCACCTTTCGAGAGGTGTTTGAGCAGGGTATAACCCTATGTTCACGGTGCCTATCCCTTCAGCCGTGCCCTTTTGAGATCCGCCGAGTGCGCCCCATCCCATTTACCTGCAATACAGCTACCTGCAATACAGCGAACTATGTATCTGACGCCTAGAGAGTCTGAGCGGTTAACCTTGTTTACCGCTGCTGAAATTGCCCGACGGCGCAAAGATCGTGGCCTCCGATTAAATGTGCCTGAAGCGATCGCAATTATTAGTGACTACATCGTTGAGGGGGCTCGGGAGGATAAAACCGTGGCCCAGCTCATGGCGGAGGGGGCCACTATCCTGACGACGGCGGATGTGTTGCCCGGTGTACCTGAATTGATTCCGCTGATCCAAGTTGAAGGTCATTTTAATGACGGCACTAAACTGGTCAGCGTCCACAACCCCATTCGGCCCCAGGAGGCTTGACCATGGCCAGTTCTGCCAATGATAATCCGCTGGCCCCAGGGGCTGTGATCTGTGAGGCGGGTTCCCTAGAGCTGAATGCCGGACGGGTGGCTAAAACCATAGACGTGGCGAATATGGGCGATCGCCCCATTCAGGTGGGCTCCCACTATCATTTTTTTGAAGTCAACCGCATGCTTCAGTTTGACCGGGCTGAGACCCTGGGGTTTCGCTTAGATATTCCGGCGGGGACGGCGGTGCGGTTTGAGCCAGGGGATACCAAAAGCGTCACCCTGGTGGCCTTGGCGGGCGATCGCATCGTGCAGGGGTTGAATGATTTGGTGAATGGATCGCTGGATGATCCACAAATCGTGGCCGAGGCCCTAGCGAAGGTCAGTGCCCGAGGCTTTAGCTCCCGTTCAGATCGTTAATCCCCACCCGCTTGGTACCTAAAAACCCATGGAAATTAGCCGCGAGCGCTACGCTGAATTGTTTGGCCCCACCACCGGAGACCTCGTCCGTCTGGCGGACACCTCCCTGGTGATCGAAGTGGAGCGCGACACGACGGTCTATGGAGATGAGTGCGTCTTTGGCGGTGGCAAAACCCTGCGAGACGGACTGGGCATGGCCCCTGGCATCACCGCTGCCGATGGAGCATTAGATTTGGTGATTACCAATGTCCTGTTGGTGGACCCGGTGCAGGGCATCGTCAAAACCGACATTGGCATTAAGGACGGCAAGATCGTTGGCATCGGTAAGGCCGGAAACCCAGGGATTATGGCGGGGGGTACCCCCAACCTGATCATTAGCGCCAATACCGATGTGCGGGCGGGGGAGGGGCTGATTGCCACCCCTGGGGGCCTGGATAGTCACGTTCACTTTGACAGTGCGGGGCTCTGTGCCGAAGCCCTCTCTAGCGGGCTTACCACCATGCTGGGCGGGGGGTTGGGGCCGGTGACCGTGGGAATTTGCACCAGCGGTGCCCACAATATGAGCATTATGCTCAAGGCGTCGGAGGCGTTTCCCATTAACTTTGGTTTTTTGGGGAAAGGCAGTTCTAGCCTGCCCGAGAGTTTGGTGGAGCAGGTGGCCAATGGGGCGATGGGGCTCAAGATCCATGAGGACTGGGGGGCTATGCCCTCGGCGATCGACACCTGCCTGACTGTGGCCGATCAGTACGACTTCCAGGTCAAAATTCACACCGATACCCTGAACGAGTCGGGTTATGTGGAAGATACGTTGGCGGCGATTAAGGGCCGGACGATTCACACCTATCACACGGAAGGGGCGGGGGGGGGCCATGCCCCAGACATTATTAAGGTGGCGTCCTTTCCGTATTGCCTCACTTCTTCCACGAACCCCACGAATCCCTACACGGTCAATACCTTTGATGAGCACCTGGATATGGTGATGGTGTGCCACCACCTCAACCCCAGGGTGCCGGAGGATGTGGCCTTTGCCGAATCTCGCATTCGGGCGGAAACCATCGCTGCCGAAGATATCCTCCACGACATGGGGGCGATCAGCATGTTGGGGTCTGACAGCCAGGGCATGGGGCGGATTGGGGAGGTGATTTGTCGCACCTGGCAACTGGCGTCGAAGATGAAGGATCAGCGGGGGGCTTTGCCGGAGGATAGCGATCGCAACGACAACCACCGCGTGCTCCGCTACCTGGCCAAATACACCATCAACGTGGCTCGCACCTGCGGCATTGCCGACTATGTGGGTTCTATCGAACCCGGCAAGATGGCCGACATTGTGCTGTGGCGACCGGGGTTCTTTGGCATCAAACCGGAACTGGTGATCAAATCCGGGTTTATTGCTTGGTCCCCCATGGGGGAGTCGAACGCTTCCCTGATGACCTGTGAGCCGATTGTGTACCGGCCCCAGTGGAGCAGTTTTGGCAGTGCCCCGGCGGCCACATCCGCCTGTTTTGTCACCCAACTCGCCCTAGAACGGGGTTTGCCCGAGCGGTTGGGACTAGAAAAGGAGCTACTACCAGTGAAAAACACCCGTCAGCTCACTAAGGCCGATATGCTCCACAACGATGTTTGTCCTGAAATTGAGGTGGATCCCGACACCTTCCAGGTCAGGGTAAATGGCGACCTGGCCACCTGTGACCCTGTGGACAGCGTGCCCCTGGGACGGCTGTATATTTTCCGTTAATGTTTGCGTTAATTTTCACAGGTAACCTCCCATGACCCCATCAGCAGCAAGGGTTGGCATTGGTGGCCCCGTGGGCAGTGGCAAGACCGCTCTGTTAGAGCGCCTGGTACCCCGGTTGATGGCCCGAGGCATTGAGGTGGCGGTGGTCACCAATGATTTACTGACCCAAGAAGATGCCGAACGGTTGCGCCAAAAAGACTTTTTGCCTGCCGAACGAATTATCGGCGTGGAAACCGGCAGTTGTCCCCACACCGCCATTCGCGAAGACCCGACGATGAATTTGTTGGCGATTCAGGATCTAGAGATGAAATGGCCCCAGCTCGATTTGATTTTTGTGGAGAGTGGGGGCGATAACCTGGCCTCCACCTTTAGCTATGACCTGATCGACAGCTACATCTTTGTGATCGATGTGGGGGCCGGGGATGATATTCCCCGCAAAAATGGACCTGGATTTATGCAGGCGGACCTGGTGGTGATTAATAAAATCGACATTGCCCCCTACGTCGGGGCGGATTTGGCGGTCATCCGCCGTGATGCTGAGGAACGACGACCGGGGGCCGTGGCCTACACCAACTGTAAAACCGAGGCGGGTCTAGACCAGGTGGAGCAGTTCATTTTAAAAAC
>JAQCKL010000099.1 GCA_027592485.1 Cyanobacteriota bacterium | reverse complement strand
CTTAAGAGATGCGATGGAGCACGTTCTCAAGGTGGTAACGTCTTAACCTAAGTGGCGACGGCTATAGCCATTTGTCCGGTGGTGGTGTGGGGGATTGGGGGCCGTCACATCTAATATTGCCTTTCCCCGCTTTAAGCTTCTCCTCTCTCCTTTGAACAACGACAGCAGCACACAACCCCAGCCGATTAGGCTGGGGCTTTTTGTTGGAGCCCCTAGCCATGCTTTTCGGAGCGGCCTCAGTCTTGGCCCGATGCGCGTCTATCCCCCATGGCAATCCTGGGATCCATAGGCGCTGAAATCCAATCGGGTCGGGGCAGATTCCCCATCGGCTGGGGGGATGATAACGACATTGCCCTCAAGGGTGATCACCCGAGAATCGCGATCGCCCAAAACGGCCTGCCCTACCCGCGTCATCACCAAGCGCTCGCGATCTCGGTGGTCATACTCCCGATCACTGGAAAAACGCACCACCAACACATCGGTGAAATAGCCAGAGCCGCCGGTATTGAGCTGAAGCCGCAGAACATGCAAACCATTGTCGAGGCGACCCAGCCATTGATAGGCGCTAGCCTTGCTAGCGTCTGAACCAGGCCAAGGCTGCCAAGTGGCGAGGGTGGCCCCGGCCCAGGGGCCTGCTGCAATGGTCGAAACCTCTGCCCAATAGCGATTGGTGTCGGCAGTGCTGCCCTCTACATCCAGGGCTACCGGTCCCGGTTCGGTGTCAGAGAGCCAGGGCAACAGGTCACTGACGGCACGGGGGTTGATCGGTTCGCCCCGGAAGTGAAAGGTCTGATTGGCTTCCTCTAAGGGGGGCAAGATCGGCCAAGGGGAGAGGGCGTGGGTTTCGGAATTCGACATCTCACCAAGGTTCGGGGCCGTATCCACCCTGTAAGCCTGCAGCGGCAAGGGCATGAGGAGGATCGCGATTGCCACCACTATCAGCAGCCCTCCGCGCCAGTGCCTGGTGATGATGCGACGGATATCGCCGCCTGGCTGGAAAACTCGCCGCCAAAACCACATCCTGCTCATCACTACGTTCCTAAAAACCGGGGTAAACATATCGCCCTTAGCTACATCCCAGGGCTCCATTTTCCCCAAGGCACCGGATCAGAACGCGCTTCCCATACGTAAATGGAAGTGGTGTAGATGAAACTTGCGGTTGATCCCCATGCCTAAAGCTATCCCTTAGGCAAAAGTCGCTTTATCGCTTGTCAGCAAGGGACTTTGAAAGTAGGCTGGCATCCAGAGAGATGCCCTGTCAAGGCCAGAAACCTTGCCACACAGGCCTTTGACAGAGTTCTGCCTAATGGATAGAGGCCTAGGAGGCCAACTGAGGATGACCCAGCGGGTTGGAAAGAGGGTGAACGGTACTCTTAACAATCCAAAGCCAGATTCAGCTGCAGGCCCGGTTTTAACCGCATCACCACCACCGTGACATCATCATCGGTAGTGCGATCGCGCCCCACAAACTTGCTTAATAGATCGAACAGGTAATCCAAAATTTCCTGGGCAGAATTGCAATTGCGGCAGGCCCAAGTTAGAGCATTGATCAGATTATCTTCATCAAAGCGCTCGCCCTTGGCATTGGCCGCATCAGTAAAGCCATCGGTGTAATAGATGATCGTGTCCCCTGGCTCCAGTTGGACTCGATTTTCGTAATACTGAGTCTGCATATCCAGCCCCAGCAACATCCCCACCGTATCGAGACGCACCACCGTGTTAGTCGCCGCCCGCCACAAAAAGGGTGGGTTGTGGGCCGCGTTGCTGTAGGCCAGTTGCCGCTGCTTGGGGTCGTACTCCCCATAGAACAACGTCACAAAGCGACTGGAATTTTCTAAATCCGTATGCATCACATGATTGAGATGATGCAGAATTTGCGCTGGGCTATGGCTGTGGAGCACCTCGGCCCGCAACATGCCCCGCACCATGGTCATGATCAACCCAGCGGGTACCCCCTTGCCCATGACATCGCCGATCGCAAAACTCCAAGGGGCTAAGGCTGAAACCTGGGACTCGGGATGCCGGAGTTGATCATAGGTGGTGGGGATAAAGTCATAGTAATCACCACCCACCTTATTGGCTGTATGGCATTGGGCCGCTAAATCAATGCCCTCAATGTTGGGAAACTGCCTGGGTAAGAGCTGCAGTTGAATTTCCGCCCCAATTTCTAGCTCTCGACCTAGCCGCTCTTTTTTCCGTAAGGCTACGGTGAGTTCTTCATTCTCGATGGCAACGGCGGTTTGGTCCGCCACCAATCGCACCAGCTTTTGGCGAGTTTCAACCCAGCTATAATCCGGATCGCGGCTAAAAACATACAAGCGACCCCGCTCGACGTTCTTAACAATGATCGCGGTACCAAATAATTTGAACTCATTGCCCAGGTAGCGGTGGACATAGCGATCTAAGGAGAGCATTGCTGTGCGGGCTACGGTCATGGTGCTGCCCGACGTGGCAAAAGAGGCGGTGACTTGGCGAGTGGCGGCTTCTAGGGCCATTTTCACATCATGGCAATGTTTGTCACTCTGGCAATGGAGGCGCTCCAGACGGATCTGACCATCGGGCCGAAACAGCACCAGAGCTCCCCCGGTGGCATCGGTGACCCGGCTGGCAATCATCGGGATCAGTTCTAAAAACTGGTTGAGATTTTCGAGGCTACGCAGGGCGAATCCGAGGGAGCTGAGCAGGTCTTGAATCTTGATTTGCTCCCGCTGTAAACGCGCCACCAGTTCCCGCAGGGCATAGGTCGAGACGGCCTCAGGCCGGACATCTTGGCCAGTGGCGTCAGGGGAACTTGAGGGTAGCGGAGCAGCGGTCATAGGAACGTTGGTAATAGAGCCACTTTCAGAGGTTGAAAATAGTCAATTCGGATGTCCCCATCGGACGAGTCCGGTATTTGGAGACTAAGCATAGCACCCCTCGCCAAAAGCGATCGCAAGATGTGAAAGACAGGGTTTTTCAACACAATCAGGCGGTTTTCGAGGCCAGATATAGCAGTCGCCAGTCCGGTTAGGACAAGACTGCGAGCCACTTTGCTTGGATGGAGACGATTAGAGCGATTCTAGGTGTCCTAAGCAAAGTGGCCAGGGGTGCATCCCACTTTTGTCATCCTGAGCGAAACGGAGTGTAGCGAAGGATCTCAGTCCTCGGGCAAGATCGGGATTCTAAGCCTGCGGCAGGCTGCGCCAACACTTCGCTATTGCTACGTTCAGAATGACATTTGCAAAACTGGGATGTACCCAGTGGCCAGCGCCATAACAGCTGATCGATCCATGCTTCTGCAGACATGGTTTGTCTGTAGTGCGTTCATCACTTTTGAGGGGCTAATTTCCAGATGTAGCCAAGCGATTTGTCGTTGCCACAGGATCCCAGGCAAAGGCGATCGCGGTAGTGAGGCAGTGGGTTTGGCGTGGGTAGGCGATGGGGGGCCGGTCAATCACCAACAGCCTGACCCCAAGCTGGGCGGCGATTTCATATTTAGTCGCTTCTCCCCCCGGTGCGCCCGAGGCTTTTGTGATCACCTGGGAAATCTCCCATTGTTGCCAGAGGGCCTTTTCCAAGGCTGGCGTCACCGGCGGATGGAGTGCAATCAGCCGCTGCCTAGTAAACCCCGCAGCGATCGCCGCGGTTACCGCCTCTGCCATGGGCAATATCCGGGCAAAAAGTTGGGTGTGCTGTTGCCACGGCTCGAATAACGGCAACCACTGGCGGCCCAGGGTCAGCAGGGTGCGCTCCTGGGGGGCGAGATAGGTTTTGTCTAGGGCCTGTTGAATATCCGGGAGGCGGACTAATCCAGGGCGATGGGCGTGATCCTGCCACGGCTGAGGCGGCAGCGGGGCCAGCGATCGCTCGTAGCGTAAATAGGGCAGATGGTATTGCTGGGCCAGGGCGATCGCTAGGGCCGATACCGCTGTTGCAAACGGATGGGAGACATCCAAAATGGCGGTAATCGAATGCTGTGTCAAAAAAGCATGGGCTTGGTCAGGGGCAATCTGGCCAACCCAAACCCTGACACCAGGGTGATCTGCATACAAAGCACGAGCCGATGGAGTTGTGACTGTAATGATGAGCCGAGGAGGGCCGTCAAGGGCAGGGGCTGGCCATTGGGCTACCCACTCCTCAACGCAACACCGACTCTCCTGGGTGCCCCCAATCAACCACAGCGCCATGGTAAAGCGCCCTACCCTAGAACGTGACTTTCATCATGTGAAAAAGTGGCCCTGGCTTCTCGCTCTTCAGGATGGCAGGGGAAGCCTTGAGGTGCGATCGCCACTCTTCCAAAGACGTTAACTCGACCTCTGCCCCTAGATACATTTCCAAAATGGCCCAGTCTTCAGCCAAATCCACCTCTGGGTTCAGCACATCAAAGACAAAGGTCCCCCCCGGTTTTAGGACTTTTTTGACCGCTGCCAGCACCAGATCCCAATACTCAAGCTGGTAATAGCAACTCACCCCCGTGGCAATCACGATGTCAAAGGTATTGGGCTCATAGGCCAGCTTGTGGGCCGGACCTTGGACCATGCCCTTAAACAGCTTCGAATTGAGCTGAGGCCCCCGAGAGCCCACCATCTGACAAATGGCCCCACTAATATCCTGGCCGTAAAACCGCGCATCCCAATCCCGCCAGGGATAAATCAAAAAGCTGGCCCCACACCCCAGATCCAAACAAAGCTGGCCTTTTTTCGGCTTCACCACCGTCCAAAAGGGAGAGGCCACTCGGCTGGCCAGTTGTCCCGCCACCCAATCCTGAAACACCGACAGTGACTCTACTGCCTCTGGTAGTTCCGGGGGTTTGCCTTGATACTCTCGATCGAATCGAGCCGCCACCGGGAGCAAGCGCTCAGACCAGGATTCCGACGGAGCATCAGGCAATGTCATTGAATACTGCTTCCAACTAGGTTGCTCTTGCCAGGTTACTACCGAATTCCCATACATCGGCACTTGTCGCTGAGACGTCTTACTCCCTAGCTTCCCACCATTGGCCAGGTCTTTGGGGGCGATCGCTTAACCCTTCAGAGCCTTATTGAAATTCTGCCGATAGGACCGATTTGCAATCAGAAAGGCTGGCCACAGCAGGGTTAGACCCAGACGCCCTTGGCTGAAGTTCGTGCGGTGAAACCCCTTCCAAAACCGCCATGCCCCCACACCGTAAATAATTAACGCCACTAAACCAAGTAATTGAGGCATTGTTCTGATCGCTCCTAGAGCCCTTAGACCCAGTCTGTATGCCTACTACAATAGCTAATGTTGTGCGTAGATCGCCTCCTAGTCGCTTCAGGAATAGAACGGCTACTGGCCCCACAGCCATTCTGCACAGACTCATTTTGCAAAGGTGAGTACTGTGCCCATTCCGAAGACATGAGACAGTAGTGGGGAAGCAGGAGAGTCAGGCAATCCCTATATCATCCATTTGGCATGTCCCTGTTGACTGCCCTGGAAATCATCACAGTTCTTGATGATCTGAGCTTTCAGGATGGGGGTAAGTCCAATGCATACCGGTTTCAGCCTTGGGAGAAAGGCATCGTTCGTGTTTCCTAACGACTTAATGGGACAACTGCAAGCATGGGGCCGGAGCCGCCATTACTTTAGGGTGCTTCTAGAATGCCTTTCTTTGTGCCTGACAGCAGTTGCACGGGTCGATTACAGCACAGCGTTAGCAGCAGTAGCAGTAGAAGGAGGTTCTTGTGAGAGCAGTATTAATGGCGGGGGGATCAGGGACGCGATTGCGCCCGTTGACTTGTGACATGCCTAAACCGATGGTGCCGATTCTGAATCGGCCCATTGCTGAGCACATCGTTAACTTGCTCCAGCGCAATGGTGTCAACGAAATCATTGCCACGCTCTATTACCTCCCCGATGTAATGCGGGATTACTTCAACGATGGTCATGACTTCGGTGTTCACATGACCTATGCTGTCGAGGAAGATCAGCCCCTCGGTACAGCCGGTTGCGTCAAAAATATTGCCGACTTACTGGACGAAACTTTCTTTGTGATCAGTGGTGATAGTGTTACCGATTTTGATCTGCAAGCAGCGGTCCGATTCCATAAAGAAAAAGGTTCAAAGGCCACATTAGTACTGGCGCGGGTCCCTAATCCGATTGAGTTTGGTGTGGTCATTACCGATGAAAATTGCGCCATTAAACGGTTCTTAGAAAAACCGTCCACCAGTGAAATTTTCTCGGACACCGTCAATACCGGCACCTATATCCTGGAGCCGGAGGTGTTGGATTATCTCCCTGCCGATCAAGAATGTGACTTTTCTAAGGATCTATTCCCCCTGCTGCTCGAAAAGGGTGAGCCCATGTATGGGTATGTGGCCGACGGCTACTGGTGCGATGTGGGCCACTTAGATGCCTATCGCGAGGCTCAGTACGATGTGCTCAACCGTAAGGTCGAGATGGACTTGAATTACTACGAAGAAAAATCGCCGGGCCTTTGGATCGGACAAAACACAGAGATTGACCCCACCGCTAAAATTCAGCCCCCGGTCATGATTGGCAGCAACTGCCGAATTGGGGCCAGGGTCAATATTGAGTCGGGTAGCATTATTGGCGATAACGTCACCATTGGTAACGATGCTGATCTGAAGCGGCCCATCGTTTGGAATGGTGCCATCATCGGCGAAGAGTCTCACCTGCGAGCCTGTGTCATTGGTCGCGGTACCCGAGTTGATCGCCGCGCCCATGTCTTAGAGGGAGCGGTGATTGGAGCCCTCTCTACCGTTGGAGAAGAGGCTCAAATTAGCCCTGGCGTTCGAGTCTGGCCCAGCAAGCAGATCGAGTCAGGGGCCACCTTAAATATCAATTTGATCTGGGGGAATACAGCTCAACGCAACCTGTTTGGCCAGCGGGGGGTGTCGGGCCTTGCCAATATTGATATTACCCCTGAGTTTGCGGTGAAGCTGGGAGCGGCCTATGGTTCTACCCTCAAACCAGGGGTCAATATCACGGTTTCTCGGGACCAACGTAGTATTTAGCGAATGGTGTCGCGATCGCTGATTTCTGGCCTCATGTCCGTTGGCATCAACATTCAAAACCTAGAAGCGACGGCTATTCCTGTGGCGCGAGCGGTCTTGCCAACTCTAAATGTTGTGGGCGGCATCCATGTCCGGCTGCACCCCGAACGGGCCGATCACATCTTGATCGAGTTTTTTGATGACAAAGGGATTGATATTCCTAAGGGCAAAGAAAAGAAAATCGAAGGGGCCTACTTTAAAGAGGATCTGAGGCGGGCTCAAATCAATGAAATTGGTCAAGTCACCTATCCTAGCCGGGTAATTGACACCTACACCACTGCCTTTGAGAAACACTTGAATGTAGCAGCGGTCTGCAATAGTAAGTCCAAAGTCGTGATTGACTATGCCTACGCCGTATCAGGAGCGGTGCTACCCCAACTTCTGGGCAAATTTGGCTGCGATGCCGTTGTGCTCAATGCCAGTTTGAGCCAAAGTGCGCCCTCCTCAACCGATCGCGAACGGATGCTAGGCCAGTTGGGACAAGTCGTGCAGGCATTGCAGGCGACCTTTGGGGTGCAGGTGTCGGCCAATGGGGAGCAATTTGTCTTAGTGGATGAAGTGGGGACGCCTATCCGTGGGGAAGTCTTAACGGCCCTGATGACCCACATGATCCTCACAGCCAATCCCAGGGGGACTGTTGTCGTACCGGTCAATACCACTGGTGCGCTAGAACAGATTGCCCGTCGCCATGATGGCCACATTATTCGCACCAAGGTGAACCCCACCGCGCTGATGGAAGCCTGTCAGTCTAATAGCAATGTAGTGCTAGGGGGGAGTAGCGATATGGGCTTTATCTTCCCGCAATTGCACCCCGGCTTTGATGCCATGTTCTGCATTGCTAAGTTGATTGAAATGCTCACCATTCAAGAGCACACCCTGGGGCAAATCTGGTCAGAATTACCCCGTACTGCCTACCGTTCTCAGACCCTGCGTTGTCCCTGGACCATTAAGGGAGCGCTGATGCGGCACATGGTAGAAAGTACCCCTCAAGCAAACCTGGAATTAGTGGATGGGGTTAAAATTATCGATCGTAACCATGATGGCTGGATTTTGATATTGCCCGATGCTGGGGAGCCCCTGGTTCACATCTTTGCCAGTAGTGAAGACCGGGACTGGGTTGAAACCTCATTGCAGGAGTATCGCACCCGTGTCCAAGAATTCATCGAGCAGGAACAGGGTATTCATTACAACGTAGAGGAAGGGATCCGATGAACCAATGCATGCTGATGGCGGAACTAATCAGTGTCCCGCAATTGCGCTATACCCAAGATAATCAAACGCCCATTGCTGAGTTTGCCGTGGCCTTTCCGGGGTTGCGCGCGGAGGATCCGATCCAGCAAATGAAAGTGGTGGGTTGGGGAAATCTGGCCCAGGAAATGCAGGAGCGCTATACCACGGGCGATCGCGTTCTTCTCGAAGGGCGGCTATCGATGAATACCGTGGATCGCCCCGAAGGGTTTAAGGAGAAGCAAGCCGAAATGACGGCCCAGCGGATCTATAAAATCAATGATCTGGGTACTTTGCCGATGGCTGCACCGGCTGAGGTGAGTGTGACGGCATCGGCTCCAGCTGCCGCGACCGTGATGCCAGCAGCCCCACCCACCCCGGCAACGCCAGCCTCAGTTACACCGGCATCCCAGGACGCTGAAGTGGATTATGACGATATTCCGTTTTAGGCACCTGCACAAAAAAACGGAGCTTATCTGAGAGTCAGGTCAGTCCCCTTGTCACTCACAGAGCTGGCAAGGGGACCTTTTTCTAGAGACCTTCTTGCTGATGGGGAACGGCTTGGGCCTGCAAACGTTGGGCAGCTTGTCCAGGGGATTGAAGGCAGAATTGGTACCCAAACACCTGGGTAAATGCGGCTTCAATGAGCGGCTGCACAGCCTCAACGGTGATATTGGGCAAAAATTCTGCCAGGCTACCTACTGGGTAATCTCTAAGTCCACAAGGGACAATTTGCCCAAACCCCGCCAAGTCAGGACATACATTCAACGCAAAGCCATGCATGGTTATCCAGCGGCTCACCTTAATGCCAATCGCTGCAACCTTCCGTCCTCCAATCCAAACACCGGTCATGCCGGGCCGGCGCTCCCCTGGCAAGCCGAGCTGCACAAAGACAGCTAGAATCACCGCCTCTAATTGCCTCAAGTACCAATGCAGATCAGGCTGGTGACGGCGCAGGTTAAGAATGGGATACCCCACCAACTGACCGGGGCAATGGTATGTCACTTCACCGCCCCGTTCTACCCGCACCAGTTCAGGCATTGATGGGCCGGGAATAAACTGCACAAAATCGAGACTGGCTCCCTGCCCTAGGGTATATACCGGCGGATGCTCCAGCAGGAGCAACACATCCTGCAGATCTGGCGAAGAACGACGTTCCTGAACCAACTGCTGCTGCAGGAGCCATGCCTCAGCATAGGGAACGACCCCCAAGCGATAAAGCTGACAAACTCGATGCTTAGCGTATTGCAACCGTAATATCTGTGAATTCAGTTCATTTTACTTGCCCTTTAGAATCAAGAATTATCAATCGATGCAAAGGATTCTAAAGGGCGATGTTGTCTAGAATACAAGGTGTTAGGGTGAGGAAAGAAGCCGAATTTCCGTAGGGAGACTGCTTTATGAAACTGGTGATTCAAGGTAAAAACATTGAGATCACAGAGTCTATCCATACTTACGTCCACCAAAAAATTGAAAAGGCGGTTAGTCACTTTAAACACCTAACCAACGAAGTGGATGTGAATCTTTCCATTGCTCGTAATCCTCGTATTACCCCTAAACAATCTGCAGAAGTCACCCTCTACATCAACGGTGCCGTGGTCCGTGCGGAGGAAAGTAGCGAGAACCTCTATGCCAGCATTGATATGGTGGCCAACAAAATCACTCGTCAACTGCGACGCTACAAGGAAAAACGGCAAGACTATACGCTGAATTCAGCGAAGCCCCCCAAAGAAAGTTTTGTTGGGACGCCTGTTCCTGTGGCGAATGTGGAAGAGGTGTTGCAGAGCAAATCTCCCCAGTTGCCAGAGGCGGTCGTGCGCAGCAAGTACTTTGCCATGCCACCGATGTCTGTCCAAGAAGCCTTAGAACATCTGGAGCTTGTAGACCACGATTTCTATATGTTTCTCAACGCTGAGACCGGTGACATTTGCGTCATCTATGAGCGTAACCATGGCGGTTATGGCTTGCTGCAGCCCAGACCCGCTAGTGATGAGAAAACCGGGAATGCCTCCAAAAAATCAACTGTGGTGCCCCTGAACCATGCAGCCGCAGGCTAGGGATATCGTCTGTTAAGCGCGGACTAAGCGCAGATATTAAAAGCCCTTCAATCATTGAAGGGCTTTTAATAATCTCAATCTGTCCTAGTCTTGGGGCGGCTTGCTTTGGCAGCAATAGGTTCCCTCACAACAACCGACCCTAGGGTTGGGTCGGCGTTGCGTTCAAGAGCTCATTGAGATTGCCTCGACGCTCTAGGGCATAAAGGTCATCGCACCCACCAATGTGGTGGTTATTAATAAAAATTTGCGGCAGCGATCTCCGACCATTGGAGCGCTCAGCCATTTCAGCTCGGGCCGTTTCATCACCATCAATACAATATTCGGTATATTGCACGGATTTGCGATCGAATAGGTCCTTAGCGCGGATACAGAAGGGGCAGCGACTCCAGGTATAGATTTCGATCATAGTTAGGGGCACTTCGAATAAAAGATTTGTTTAACAAGCTAGTGGTTGCAAAAAGCCCGTGACGCTTCCGG
>JAQCKL010000098.1 GCA_027592485.1 Cyanobacteriota bacterium | reverse complement strand
TTTCTTTGCATTTTTCAAGTCCGTTTTGGGCTGAAGCCCTTGTCGGACATAAAGTCTATCCTTTTTCAGGAAGCCCTACTTAAAGATTGGGTTGGAAGCGTTGGCTTGGGCTGGTTTCCCGATTGATTGCGTACCGGTTAAGTTGAGGCTGATGATTGTTGGGCCTCGTGCTGATGCGGTGCATCGCTAGCATGAACGACACCAGCCTACAGCGGTATATTCATTGTCGGAAATTACCTCAATAAGCGCTCTGCCAGATCTGACCAAGCCGTTAGTTTTTCAGGGGTGGTTTTTGTGGTGATGGCTCCACCAGTTCTGCCATGCGGCTTCATCGTAGCCAAATCGTTCCCCTGTCAAGACACTCAACGCCCCGACCCAGTCTCCTTTCAGCCAGATCGGGTCCCCCTCAAAGCTGAGTCGTTGGATCAAAGCGTCGATGGTTGCCTGATTCCCTTGCCCAATCTGAGCCATTGCCCAAGCTGCCGCTGGGGCCGGTTGCCAGTACTTTTCTGGATTATTGCTGCTCACTGCCCAGGGGGTACTCAATAATTCAACGGGGATCGGCCCAGACCCATTGAGGCCGATCGCCCACAGTAAATACCACTGCATGACATCCGTCACTGGCACCGAAAGCTCACCCCCTAATAAGGTGGTTGTTTCCTGGGGGGGAGCATGGTTCAAATGCTGGGAGAGGGCAGCTCCGACTTCTGGCATCCCGGTGAGGGCCAGGGGAGTTAAGGCTTTTGCTAGCACCGCTTGAGTCTCCCCATGGCCGTAGCTAGCGGGGGCTGACAGGGCTTGATCTAACTGGGCTAACCGCTGCTGCAACTGTGGCGCAGAAAGGGGTATTAACTGACGGGATAGGGCTGTTTTGGACAAAGGTGGGTCAACATTGCCCGGAGCGGTAGGCCCGAATAACACCCCTTGTCCATTTTCACCCTCAGCGCCCACATATAATTGGCCGGCATAAATCGCGACAGCTAATGGCCGGGCCGCTTTGAATTCATGGGCAACAGTCCAAGTGAGGCCATCGGGGCTGTGCCAGAGCAAGCCATTGACGGAATCGCTGCTCACGGCCCAAAAAGCATCTTCACCGGCCGCAAAAGCCCGGACTCGATAGCCGTCTAACCCAGTCACGGGTTCCGATTGGTCCCCTCGGGTTCGCCAGACGGCAATGGTGTCATCGGGGTTGAGATTAATGCCGTAGAGCCAACCGTTATAGGCGGTGAGGCTATCAACCCGTTTACCCTCTGGCCAACTGGTAATTGGTTTTAGGGTATCTTGCTCCCATCGCAGCACCTTAGGCTTGGTTTCGTGGAGAGCGGTCACCCCCACGTAGAGCTGCCCTTCCATAGCGGCCAGTTGGGTGATGCGGCTGACTTGGCGATCGGGGGTGGGGTATTCGTAGACCACTTCCCAGCTTTGGCCGCTGTCTTGGGATTTTTGCAGTCGCCCTGCCCAAGCCCCGGTCCCGGCAAATAGCGCTTCCCCATCGGTCGCCATGGCATGAACGTGAAAGGCTTCCCCCTCGGACAACAGGTGCCACTGCCAGTCCTCGCCGTTGGTGACCATATATTCCCCTCGATGCGATGCGAACCTAGGGTCTTCGAAGGGCCAATACAGTAAGCCATCCGCCACTATCGGCTGCCCCGCACCCTGACTAAAGAGATGGCGCTCGTAGCGGGTTTCGCCGGTGGCTGGGGTGTAGCTATAAAGGTCGGCGGAGTTGTGGTTTTCAAAGGCGACGCTATTGGCAAACCAGAGGCGATCGCCGTAGCCAATCAGCTCAGTGATGTGGGGCCAGGGACCGGGTTGAGCTAAGGGCACCAGATCTTGAGCCAATAGCTCGGTATTCACAGCCGGGGGAGTTACGGTGACCGGAGTAGCCGGGGGCTGATGCCAAAACCGGCTACAGCTGGCCAACACCAGCGGCAGGAGAAAACAGGCTAAGTATCGACCGAAACGAGGGAAATGCATATAGGGATTGCCATTGGAGGTGTAGGGCGGAGAATGTTTGGGGCAATACCGTTCACCGGCTCGATAGTGTTGGCCTAGCAACGCTCTTTTTTAGACTCCATGCTCATAAGGGCCATGCGTCTAAATAAAGCACCGGAAGCATTGATCGCTGTAGGGTGCATTCGCGCAGCCATGCATCACTAGGAAGTCTGGCAATTGGTACCTTATTTTCTTGCGCGTCCCTAATTGGGTTGCCCGCTGTTTAATCGTCAGCAGTCAGCTTTGTGACCAACCTGCCTTAAAGAGGCATGACAAGATACACTTTGCGGAAAACTCCCCGACATAATTCATGGCCCCGCAGCATCAGGCTCAGCCCCCCCTAACGTTTTTACCCCCTAACTTTAACCCCCTCGTTCTAGCGATCATCAAGCTGCTATTGCCCCTATGGATGAAGCGCAATAGCAGCATCAAGTCCGTTCAGGCCGAGGGGGTCGAGGCGCTGGTGCGGGCCTTTGAGGGTTTCCAGGCTGGTAAGGTTCGGTTTCTAATTGCCTTTCGTCATCCCAGTGCCGAGGATGCCTATTGCCTGATGCGGTTGCTGTGGCACGACGTACCCCGGGTAGCTCGGCAGATGGGGGTGACCTTTTCAGAGCCGATCCATTCCCACTTTATTTACGATCGCGGCATTCCCCTCTGGGCCGGGCGCTGGGTGGGCTGGCTCTACGCCAAGCTGGGGGGCACTCCCATCCAACGGGGGAAAGTTGATCGCCCCGGCCTCAAGTCCGCCCGCAACCTCTTTGCCAATGGTCAGTTTCCCCTCGCTGCTGCACCGGAGGGAGGCAATAACGGCCATACCGAAATCGTCAGTCCCCTGGAACCGGGCATTGCCCAGTTTGGATTCTGGTGTGTGGACGATTTGCAAAAAGCCCAACGCTCTGAACAGGTAATAATTATTCCCCTGGGGATCCGTTACAAATACCTGACCCCGCCTTGGACGGCGGTGACTCAGTTGCTCACCACCCTAGAACAAGACCTAGGATTGCAGCCAAGCCCTAGGGGCAGCGCCCCTGCGACGGAAACCGAAGCGATGACCCAACTGTATCCCCGCTTGCTCCGGCTAGGTCAGCATCTACTGGTGCGTATGGAAGCTTACTACGCAGACTTTTATCACCGTCCGTTGCCGCAGTCAGAAAAAGAGATTGAAGCTAGCCTAGATGGAACCGCATTGGCCGAGCGGCTGCAGGCCCTTTTAGACACGGCACTTCAGGTGGCGGAATCCTTTTTTAAACTCCCTGGCAAAGGCAACACCATCGATCGCTGTCGCCGGATCGAGCAGGCGGGTTGGGACTGGATTTACCGGGAAGAAGTCAGCGACCCTCAGCAGCTTTCAGCGGTGGATCGGGGACTGGCTGATCGAGTGGCTGAGGAAGCGGCCCTACGGATGTGGCACATGCGTTTAGTGGAAGGATTCGTGGCGGTGACGGGGCAGTATGTCAGCGAAAAACCGACAGTAGAGCGCTTTGCCGAAACCCTATTGCTGGTGCGGGATACCATCACCCTGATCAAAGGGGAAAGCCCGTTTCCTCGCCCTCAATTAGGGCCACAAGTGGCTGAGATGACGGTGGGAGAGCCGATCTCGGTGAGCGATCGCTGGGGCGATTATCGCCAAGGACGTCGCCAAGCCGTAACCGATCTCACCGAAACCTTGCAAGTGACCCTACAAGCGTTGATCACGACTTGAGCCAGCCCAAGTTGACCGGCTGCTCATCAAGGTCTACTCGGCTTGAGATGAGGGGGTCGCTATGGTTGTGGGTTAGGGGCAATTGAGCAAGCCTTACCCACATGAAATCGGGGTCAATCTTGGTGCGGGGGTTGCAGTGGACTGTGCCCATTGGCAACAAGTCTATCTTGGGCATTCCCCTGCCGGACTTGCCAACCGCAAAATTGGCGATGCCAAAGATAACGAAATTGGCGATACCACAGATAATAAGGACTCAAAAAACTAAACAAGTAAAGGTTCAGCTCGGAAGCCGCGACGGGTTCTTGCCAAGCTGCAAACCGATACTTAGCCACATGTTTGACGACTTTAAAAATATCGTTAAGCTGATAAGCCCCAAAAATAAGCGGCCGCTGCCAAGGCGCAAAACTGAGCATGCGAGTCCGCTGGCGGCTCAGACCAATCCCCCGCATCAAGTTAATCAGATATTGAGGCTCTAGTCGCTGTTGAGGAATCTTGTGCTGCAGGCACATTTCGGGGTTGTACCAGATCTCCCACCCCGCCTTCTGAATATGCAAAACCGCCTCTAAATCCTCTCCCGTTAACATGCTGGACTTGGTCCGTCCCCCCAATACGGGATCAGTCGGCACATGTTTGAGCCACAAATCTCGCTTCACCACCATTCCCGCCCCAGGGGGCAGGATCTTGGCCGCAGGTTGGTACAGTAGCGGTTCTTTCCCTCGGTCGGTCAGGGCTAAAAATGGAGCAATCCGTTCAAAATCTTTGGGGGGCGTTCGCTCAAAATCGCCCTCAATGCGACTCCCGTAAACCCCCACGGAGGGATGTTTTTGGGCAAAACGGTAGGCGGCTGCAACCCAGTCTGTAGACGGTAAATTATCGTCATCCAAAAAACCGACCAACTGACTTGCTGCGACCTGCATCGCTTTATGGCGAGCATAGCCAGCGCCCTGGCGTTTCTCAAAGACATATCGCAAAGGCGATGACAGGGGCCAATGCTTCTGGTATTGCTCAACAACAGCTGCGGTCTCATCGGTGCTGTTGTTATCGACAACAATGACTTCCCAATTCAGGCTATGGGTCTCTGCCTGCAAGCAGAGGCAATCTAAAACGTCAGGAATACGTTTGGCACCGTTGTAGGTGCAAATAACTACTGTAAGATCTAGCCGAGCCGTGTATAAACCCATAGGATCAATGTATGCATGGTCGCTATTGGATCGCCTAGAGGAAGGTAGATTAGCGGTGTCTGCAGGAGAATTGATGCCCTTACGAAACATCCATTGCTGTGATCTGCCAAGTTGAGCTGAGCTATCCATAGGGTTGCTGATCCACTGCAATAATGCCACGGGACGCTT
The DNA here is from genome assembly GCA_027592485.1 of Cyanobacteriota bacterium. GTDB lineage: Bacteria > Cyanobacteriota > Cyanobacteriia > Phormidesmidales > Phormidesmidaceae > PCC-6406. The sequence continues at coordinate 5,733 of JAQCKL010000098.1, read as the reverse complement.
TTAAGCGTGTAGTTTCATGCTAAGGACCTGAGACTCCATTTATCCACAGCGAAATCACCCAACTCCTGCAACCTATAAGTAAAATCCACGTAAAGACGTAGCCTAAGTCACATCTTTCGACTATGTAAGTTTGGGTCCGGATGACGGACTTGCTCCAAATCCTTTACTCCGGCAGGGTAGATCGCTTACCCAAGAGCCGATCACGCAAGGTCTTGATGCGATCTCGATACTTCCCCGCCTCTTCAAATTCTAGATTTTTGGCCAATTCCTTCATCTGCTTTTCAAGCTGGCTAATTAGCTCAGGGATCTCTTCTAGGGATAAGTCATCCTTGTGTTCGTAAATGGTGTCGAGTTCTTGAACATTCAGCCGCCGGGACACTTCTAGGAAGGAGAGGATGGCGTTGCCCTTGCGACGCACAATCGATTTAGGGGTAATGCCATGGTCTTGGTTATGCTGCTGTTGGATGGCGCGACGGCGTTCCGTTTCTTCAATCGCTTTGGCCATGCTGTCGGTGAGGTTGTCGGCATAAAGGATGGCTTGCCCTTGGATGTGGCGGGCGGCGCGCCCAATGGTTTGAATCAGCGATCGCTCTGACCGCAAAAACCCTTCCTTATCGGCGTCCAAGATCGCCACGAGGGACACCTCCGGCAAGTCGAGGCCTTCCCGCAGTAGGTTGACCCCTACTAGCACATCAAAATTGCCCTCCTGCAAGTCTTGAATCAGCTCGATCCGCTCAATGGAATGGATCTCCGAGTGCAAGTAACGGATCCGCACCCCCCGTTCATCCAGGTATTCGGTCAGGTCTTCGGCCATGCGCTTGGTCAGGGTGGTGATCAGGACGCGCTCGTTACGGGGGACGCGGGTTTTAATTTCCGCCAGGAGATCATCTACTTGTCCCGTGGTCGGTCGGACAAAGATCTCTGGATCCAACACCCCAGTGGGGCGAATGATTTGTTCGGCGATGCGTCCTTCGGAAATGTCGATCTCGTAGCTGCCGGGGGTGGCGGAAACGAACACACATTGGTCAACCTTGTCCCAAAATTCCTCGGCTTTGAGGGGGCGGTTGTCGGCGGCACTGGGGAGGCGAAACCCATGCTCAATCAACACTGTTTTGCGGGCGCGATCGCCGTTATACATGGCCCGAATTTGTGGAATGCTGACATGGGACTCATCGATCACCAGCAGCCAGTCCTTGGGGAAATAGTCGATCAAACATTCGGGAGGGGAGCCAGCGGTGCGTCCGGCCAGGTGACGCGCATAGTTTTCGACGCCGTTGCAGTAGCCCACTTCCTGAAGCATTTCTAGGTCGTAGCGGGTGCGCTGTTCCAGTCGTTGGGCTTCTAGGAGCCGCCCCTCTTTTTCTAAAACCGCCAGCCGTTCGGCCAGTTCATCGCGGATGGCTTGGCAGGCTTCTTCCAGTTTGTCGTCGGGAGTGACAAAGTGCTTGGCAGGGTAAATATTGATGGCTTCTAGACTTTGCAGGGTGGTGCCCGTCACCGGATCCACATAGCGAATGGCGTCAATTTCATCCCCAAAAAACTCGACGCGGATAATGCGATCTTCGTAGGCGGGGCCAATTTCGAGCACATCCCCTTTGACCCGAAAGCGCCCCCGGCCCAGGTCTAGGTCATTGCGGGTGTACTGCACCACGGCGAGGTCTCGCAACACCTGCCGCTGATTGAGTTCCATTCCCACCTGTAAAGGAATAGAGGCTTTTAGATATTCGGAGGGAATCCCCAAGCCGTAAATGCAGCTGATGGAGGCCACCACGATCACATCTCGCCGCTCAAACAGCGATCGCGTCGCCGAGTGTCGCAACATGTCGATCTCCTCGTTGATCGAGGCGGTTTTGGCGATGTAGGTATCGGTGACGGGGATATAGGCTTCGGGCTGGTAGTAGTCGTAGTAGCTGATGAAATATTCGACCGCGTTATCGGGAAAAAACTCTCGCAGTTCGTTGCAGAGCTGGGCGGCCAGGGTTTTGTTATGGGCCAACACCAAGGCGGGTTTCCCGATGTGGTCAATCACCCGCGCCATGGTGTGGGTTTTGCCGGTCCCCGTCGCCCCCAGCAGGGTTTGGTAGCGATGGTTGCCCTCTAGGTACTGAACCAAGCTAGCAATGGCTTTGGGCTGGTCGCCTTTGGGTTCAAAGGGGGCCTGGATATTAAAATCGCCCATACCGCTCTCACCTAAGGGTTATCAGTGCATCGGTTTTATGATGACGGATTTTTGAATGGCGTGGGGAGTAGGAGACCGAATCGGGGCAGCGAGTCGGCAAGGCTACTCGCCAGCAGACGGCTTACATTCACTGACCTCCGTCCGCCAAAAATTGGGCGATCTTCGCCACTGCCGCTTCCAGTACTGCCGGAGACTGCACCAGCGCCCCCCGCACGTACCCTTCGCCGTGCTTGCCAAACCCCCGTCCCGGTGCCAACGCCACCCCGGTGGCTTCCACTAAACGCACACAGAAGTCGATGGAATCGGCCACCCAGGGCTCTGGCAACTTAGCCCAAATATATTGGGTGGCATCCGGTTTGGGCACCGGCCAACCGATGCGATCTAGGGCTTCGACAAATACATCCCGCCGTTGCTGAAAGGTGTTGATTGTCTGGGCCACTTGGTCTTGGGGACCTGACAAGGCCGCGATCGCCCCCCGCACAATCCCCCGGTATTGGTTGAAATCCACATTGGCTTTGACCTGGCGCAGGGCCTTGATCAACTGGGCATTACCGATCGCGTACCCAATCCGAAAGCCGCCCATGTTGTAGGACTTCGACATCGAGAAAAACTCAATGGATACGGTCTTTTCGGGATCCGCCTGGAGCACTGACGGAGCTGGTTTGCCCGTATAGGTGACATCCCCATAGGGAAAGTCGTGGACCAACACCAAATCATGGCGCTGGCAGAAGGCCACTGCCCGTTGCCAAAATCCTAGGGAAGCATAGGCGGTGGTGGGATTGTGGGGATAGCTCAACACCATCATCCGCGCCTGCGCTAATACCACTGGGGGGACCGCTTCCAGATCGGGCAAAAAGTCATTTTCGGCTAGGAGGGGCATGGTGTAGATTTGGCCGCTGGCCAGATGCACCCCGCCGAAATGGGAGGGATAGCCGGGGTCGGTCAACAGGGCAAAATCCCCCGGATTCAGAACCGCTAGGGGCAGATGGGCCGTGCCCTCCTGGGAACCGATCAGGAGTAGCACCTCGGTTTCAGGATCCACCGGCACCCCGAATTTTTGGGTGTACCAAGTGGCTGCGGTTTGACGAAAGGGGAGAGTGCTCTGGAACAGGGAGTAGCCGTGGGTTTCCGTATCCTGGAGAGAGGCCGCGATCGCCGCCAACACATGGGGTGCCGTGGGCAGGTCAGAAGACCCCAGAGACAAATCAATAATGGTTTGGCCACTGGCCACTGCCTTGGCTTTGGCCCGATCCATATCTGCAAAAACGTTGGTTTGCAGAGGCTTCATCCGTTCCGCCAGTTCCATAGCCCCCCTGGGATAAGGTGTATCTCCCTCTTATAACAAACTGTTTCTCCTGAAATGGTCTAAAACCTATGGGTTTTGCACTCTGGAATACCGACGATTTAACCCTTTTGCAGCAATTTGGGGACACTATAAATATGAGTAGCCCCGATCCTGAGGCTCTGCGAGGAGGAAATGAATGGATAGTTCCCTATGGGTGTATCCCCGTTCTAACCCTACAAAAACACCCCTTATGGAGCGATCTTGCCGTTCAGATGCAGCCAGTGCCCTGCGAACGGGACAGGTTTTAGTTGCTGCTGAACCCCAGGGCCTCCTCGGGGGCCAGGTCAGCGCCCAACTCTATATCCCCATGGCCGGTTCAGCCCTGTGGGCACACCTCACCGATTATCCCCGCTGGAGTGAGTATTTCCCCAATATTGCCTGTAGCCGTCAACTTGCGCCGACGGCTACGGGACAGCCCCGGCTGTACCAGGTCGGCCAAAAGTCGCTGATGGGCATTCCTACCGCCGGTGAACTCTATTTGCAAGTTCATGAGTCGCCCCCCGAGCACATTCAACTGCGCTTGGAGCAAGGCATCTTCTCGGCCTTCGACTCAACCCTGCAACTCCAACCCTGGCGGATTGGTACCCTCCTCACCTACACCATCCAAGTCACCCTCAAAGTTCCCTTGCCGTGGTTTGTGCTGAGCCAAGGCATCCAACAGGACCTGCCGCTGAACCTCAAGCACATGCGCCAGGTGATTTGTGGCGATCAGCCCACAGCATCTGGTCGATCTAGCGCCTAAGATCATTCTCCAGCCCAGCCCTCCGGCTCCCCATCACCCCAAGGCTCAAGGTAAAGCGCTTTCCATCACTGGCGGGGGGACAGATCTGTTATAGATAAGTGGATCCCGTTGTCACTTTGTCTAAATGCCATCCCGCGATCAGCAATTGACCCTTTCCATGAGCAGCTTGGTCTGGCTGCTGGCGGCTGTACCCCTACTACTGCTGATTTGGCAACTCCGTAGCCTCGTGCTGTTGGTGATGATTGCCGTGGTGCTAGCGGCCTCTATCGCCCCCATCGTCGATGGGTTAGAGCGCTATCGCATCCCCCGATGGCTGGGGGTGATCTTGGTTTACTTGACGATCATTAGCGGTATCACCGGCTTGGGGCTGTTGATAGGACCTACCGTGGTTGAGCAGATCCAGCGGTTAATTCGCCAACTGCCGGTGTCCCTCAAGCAAGCGCTAGGCTATGCCGAAACTTGGGTGCTTTCTTTCAATAATGATCGCCCGGATCTCGCCAGCGAACTGCTCAACCAACTGGTGGATATCCAGGGCCTCACCCAGTGGGCAATTCGCTCTAGTCAGCAACTGCTGATCCGTTCCTATGGGCTCACCACCGGGATTTTGGGCGGGGTATTTAGCCTGATTCTGTCCATCTTTTTGTCTGGCTATATGTTGGCCGATAGCCACACCTTGATTCGTAACCTCGTGCGGCTACTGCCCTACCCCTGGGATGAGCGGATTGCGGCCCAGGTGCCTGCGATCAGTAATCGGATCGGCAGCTACCTCCGGGGTCGGTTTTTGGTGTCTGCGATTTTGTCGATCGCCACAACGGTCAGTCTCTCCGCCCTAGGGCTGTCTGATTTTGCCTTGGGTTTGGGGGCGATCGCTGGTTTCACCAACCTGATCCCCTTTTTGGGTCCGATTTTAGGCGCCATTCCGGCTTTGGTGGTGGCCATTTCCCAGGGGGGCTGGACCATCCTCTGGATTCTGATTTTGTACGTGGTGATTCAAAATCTGGAAACCTATGTATTGGACCCGCTCCTAGTCGGCTCCTCCGTTGGGGTCCATCCCCTGTACCAACTGCTCGCGGTGCTGGGAGGGGCTCAAGTGTTGGGTATTATCGGCGCATTGATTGTGCCGCCCTGGATTGCTGGGGGCGCGGTTTTGCTCGAAAATCTCTACCTCCGCCCAAAACTGATGGCGGAGCGGCGGCAGCGGTCTAATCCACCCGCCTCTCCCCTTGAGGCGGTACCCGAGCCAATCATGACGGGGTCTTGACGGCATGAATTCCGACCCAAGTAACCGAAATTATTAGGCAAATAGCGGTAGGGTAAAGGGCAATTCTTTCCAGCAATTGCCTCATTCTTTAGGGAGCGATTGCTCAAGTCCATGGAGCCTGATATCGTCATCACCCTTGCCATTGTGGCGTTAGCCCTGGCCTTGTTTATCTTGGAGTGGTTTCCCGCCGATATCACCGCCCTATT
>JAQCKL010000097.1 GCA_027592485.1 Cyanobacteriota bacterium | reverse complement strand
TGCGCTTCGGGATCGGCCTGTTTGCGCAGTTTCCGGTTTTCACTCTGATTTTGGTGCCGCTGTCACCGCTGATTCGCATTTACACGGGGTTTCCCTTTGCGGGCCTGATTGTGTTCATCTTGCTCTTGTCCCTGGTGGTGCGTAATAGCAATATCAGCCGTTTCATTCGCTTTAACACCATGCAAGCGATCTTGCTGGATATCCTCTTAATTGTCGGCCAGATGATTTTGAGTCTCATCTTGCAACCTGCCCTAGGTGCTGGCCTGATTTTGGACACCCTGCTCAATGTGGTGGTGTTAGGGATATTAGCGGCGGTCGCCTATTGCGTTACCCAAACGGCCTTAGGCCGCTATGCCGAAATTCCGACCCTGTCCGAAGCCGTTCATATGCAGGTTCGGTAGGCTTTCGATCAGTGTTGATAGATGCACGGATGCTTAAAGAGTAGTGTCAGGGCTTAACCCACTTTGTGGGTTAAGCCTTAATTATTTGGGGGAAACAGCAGGCTAGATACGGGGTTTGATCGTGTTTTCCAAAGCGCCAATGCCTTCGATTTTGACCCGGACGCGATCGCCAATTTGCAATGGCCCGACCCCTTCAGGGGTGCCGGTCAAAATCACATCTCCGGGCAGTAGGGTCATGATTTGGCTGATATAGGCCACTAAAACTGCGGGTTTGAAAATCATGTCAGCGATGGACCCCATTTGTACCGGTGCTTCGCGATCGTTGAGAACAGTCTGAATCTGGGCCTCAGGGCTCAACTCGCGCACAATCCAAGGGCCGAGGGGACAAAAGGAATCAAATCCCTTAGCCCGGACCCACTGGCTATCCCGTCGCTGTAGATCCCTCGCAGTGATGTCATTAGCGATGGTATAGCCCCAAATCTTTTCACTGGCCTCCGCCTCCGAACAATCGACGCAGCGATCGCCAATCACCAGCGCCAACTCCCCTTCATAGTCCACTTGCTGGGACTGGGGAGGATAAAACACGGGTGCCAAATGAGACGTGACTGCCGTGGATGGTTTCATGAACAGCAGCGGTTCCTCCGGCAACTCTCCCCCCATCTCAGCCGCATGGGCCGCGTAGTTTTTGCCCACCGCAATCACTTTGGACGGGGCACAAGGAGCCATGAGCTGATAGGCATCTGCCACAAGTTCTACATCGGTGACTTGGCCTTGTAACCAAGGGGGCGCATCTAACACCTGCACACTGTAGTCAGGCTGAAGCAAACCATAGTGGAGTTGCCCCGATTGTGACTGAACTCGGACGAAGCGTTGCGCCATAGGGATCCTTGAAAATACCTGGTATGATTGTAAATCCTTGCTTTTAGCTTACTGCTTGCATATCAGCAGGTTCTGATAAAGCCATTCTTATTAGATCTTGAGGATCCCTGCAGAAGCTGTAGCAAAAGCCACTTGTCCATAAGGAGTCCCCATGGGTCAGTTCATGTACGAGACGATGTATATTCTTCGGCCTGACTTAGGTGAAGAAATCGTCGATGAAGCGATCGGTCAGTATCAAAACATTATTCAAGAACAGGGTGCAGAAATTCTGGAAACCCAACATCGGGGTAAGCGTCGCCTTGCCTACGACATCCAGAAGCATCGTGAAGGCATCTATATCCAGATGAATTACACTGGCCCAGGCAAAGCCGTTGCGCCCCTAGAGCGGGCAATGCGGTTGAGTGAGAATGTCTTGCGCTATTTGACCATCAAACAAGACATCGACGAGGAAATCGAAGTTGATTTAGAAGCATCGGCAACCACTGACGCCCCTTCTACACCGCCACCAGGAGCGGCATAAGCCTCTCTAGGTCGATTAGGCCTGTGTTTTAAATAATCTTCGTTGTTAGGATTTTGCAACAATGAAGATTATTTTTTTGCTCATCCCCATAAATTGATGCCACTTATATTAAGTGGTGCTACAATAGCGGCAATACAGGCCGGTTCAGGTGTGCATTGGCGGTTTGACGATTTTGTTTTGAATTCTGGAGTAGCGCTGTGACGCAGGCGGTAAATCCATCCTACTCATCCACTCAGGTTGAAGTGGTGCGGTTGCAAGATGAGTTGCAGATGCGAGATGAACTCGTACAGCAACTCTCCCAGGAGCTCTTTCGCCTTGTCAAAGGCAACACGGGCTTCATGCCCAGCCCAGTGACCTCTGAGCAGCATCAAGCCGAGGTTCGGGGCTTGCGAGAGCAGTTGCGCGGTGTTGAACAACAGGTTGCGTTCTATCAGGAGCAGCTTGACGATCGCAACACTGAAACCCTACAGCTGCGGCAGACTGTTCAGGAGCTGACCGATCGCACCCGCATGTTAGAGCAGGTCGTCCAAGAACTGCCCAAGGTCTATCGACAAAAATTTGCTGAGCGTTTGGACACGGTTCGCCAACGGGTTAGCCACCTTCAGCAAGAAAACCGTCAACTCCAAGCCGAACTGCAAAGTGTCAGCTATCGCTTGGCTGTGCGGACCCGTCGAACCCAGGAACTTGATTTGCCTAGCTTTGGCCAAGTGACGCTCCCAGGTTTTGGCACGCCCTAGGCGGTTTCCAGAAAGGACGATACCCGTAGGGGCGGGTATCGTTGATACCTTGTGGCCATCAAGCCAAGGGTCTGGCTAAAGCCGCCCTATAATGCGGGTAAATTCTTCCTTGGCAACTGCCCTAGGCAAATTACGCTCAAGTCGGCAATGCTGCCGTGAGCTTAGGGACAGTCAGAATAACAGTATCCCGCTGTCGCAGGGCACAACCCCTTGCGCCCCTCCTCAGCAACTGGTGGACTTAGGATATTTGCTAATTGCAGCTCCCTGAGGGAACAGGTCAAAGCCAATAGAGTCTTGACTGTTCTGGAAATCACCGGATACCAAGCGCTGAATTTGAGTCAGTCCCAACCCGTTGAGACGGGTCGGTACTTAACACTGATCCTGCCAACGGCATACAGTTTATTCTGCCGGTAGCTCCCCGAGGTAAATCAGAGCGCGATAGAGCATTGCGGCCACTTCGGCCCGAGTAGCCGGTTGATTGGGACGTAACTCGGTTTGATTGGATTGACTGGTGATGATGCCAGCGGCAATCGCCGCCGCAATTTTTTCCTGTGCCCATCCTGGAATCTCAGCTTGGTCTTGGTACTGAGAGAGCGCTACCGTATCCGCCGGTTGGAGCTGCAGTCCGGCAGCGATCGCGGCAATGACCTGCACCCGAGGCACGGTTTGTTCAGGCTGAAACACCGCATTCGGATAGCCTTTCATAAAACCGGTCATCACCGCCTTTTGAATACCGCCTGTAGCCCAATAGTTAGCCGGTATATCGACAAAGGCCGATGGGGCATCACTGCGAATAGGCAACTCAAACGCGTTGGCGAGTTGCGCGGCCAATTCCGCTCGGGTCATGGCTTGATCAGGCCCAAAGGTGCCGTCGGGGAAACCCGCCAAGATACCCCGCGTGGTCAGGGCATCAATGTAAGGCTTGGCCCAGTAATCGGAGGGTAGATCTGAAAAAACTAAAGGGGGAGTCAGGGGCGTGGATGTACTGTCAGCACCGTTTTCTGATAGTGGCACTGAAGGGGCAGGCACGGTTAAAGACTGCTGAGGAGACCTCGGTTCTGGCTGTGGCTCAGAGGCGTTAGTGATCGCAAGAGGGGATGACTCGTCGGTTGCCGCCGTACCCTCGCCTCCGCTATCGTCCGGCCCTTTGCCTGTCGGTAAAGATTGGCGCTGTACCTCAGCTTGATTGCGTAAGGACTCTAGGGGAGGAGGTGTTGGCGATTCCCCACGGGGCTTTGTGGGTAAATTCTCCTGCTCAGTGAGTTGACGGCTCTGCAGCCTGGGCTGGGCATCCTGCAACCACGGGGATTGAAAAACGGTCCATCCCAAGAGACCTGCCAGCGCACCTAAGGCAATGACAACAGCCACCCACTCATCGTCACGATCAGCAGGTGGTTGGGGTTGAGGAACCTGATTAGACATAAAAAGGGCCAGTGTTAGAGTCTTCTAAAGGCAGGAGTGAAACTTTGGTGACATTCTTGCAGATTCAAACCGGTTTAAACTAAATGACGCATCGGAAGTTAAGGATTGTAAAATATGGTGAGTCAATTCGGGTTCACTTTTTGTCAAGAGACAGCTGCTGTCGATTAACTGCATGAGACTTCCCCATTGGATTGGTGCTTTCACCCTGACGGTTGGACTGCTGGCCAGCTTCGGTCTGATTAGTGACCGGGCTTTTCAAGGTGATGTTGTTCCTGAGACCTGGAACAGCACCGCTGTCGATAGCAGCGTTCCAAAGCGATCGACTTTGCAAGCCTTGCGAGCTGCAGCGGAGCCCCTGGCTTATTTACATGCGATGCGGCGGGCCGTGGCGGCAACACCCGCGACACTTCCTGACGGCACATCCCTGCAGGCAGCGAAAGTCACCACCACCAGCCTAGGTCCCCTCAAGATTGGTATGACCTTGGAGGAGGCTGCTGATGCTTTGGGATTGCCCTTAGTTCCTTTAGGTAGAAATGTTAGTGGTGAGTGTGCCTATTACAAGCCCGATACGAGTGATGCCACCATTGGCTTGATGGTGGTGGGTAACGCGGTTATCCGGGTTGATATTTGGCCAGGCAGTGCCATTTCTACAGCCAGCGGTATTCAAGTGGGGTCGACGGAGGCTGAGGTGCTTGCACAATATGCTGAGCAAATTGAAAGTGCCCCTAACCCTTACACTTCCGGCAAGGTGATGACCTTTACACCCATCGATCCGGGTGAGGATCTGTATCGCTTGGTGTTTGAAACCGATGGTGCTGGCCGTGTGATTCAGTACCGGGCCGGGCAGTTCCCGGCGGTGACTTGGCCGGATGGTTGCGCCTAGGCCCTGCTAGATTGAGGGCATTGAACTCGTTGCTTTTGCATGTCTAATCGTCTTGCCCAGGCCCAAAGCCTTTATCTCAGGAAACATGCGGATAACCCTGTAGATTGGTGGCCCTGGTGCGATGAGGCTTTAGCAGCGGCTCGTCAGCACAAGCAGCCGATTTTTTTGTCCGTGGGTTACTCCAGCTGCCACTGGTGCACGGTGATGGAGGGAGAGGCATTTTCGGATCCGGCGATCGCTGATTACCTAAACGCCCACTTTTTACCGATTAAAGTAGATCGGGAAGAGCGCCCCGATCTCGACAGCATCTATATGCAAGCCCTGCAGATGATGACAGGGCAAGGGGGGTGGCCCCTGAATATTTTTTTGTCGCCAGGGGACTTGGTGCCTTTCTATGGGGGCACCTATTTCCCGGTAGAGCCTAAATACGGGCGGCCAGGGTTTTTGCAGGTGCTCACTGCCCTACGCACCTTTCACGATACCCAAGGGGAAAAGCTCAGCGCTGTGAAAGGTGAAATCCTCTCGGCCCTGCAGCGCGCCGCTGATCTACCGACTCAAGACCAGTTAGATCCCGATCTCCTCCTTCAGGGGCTGGCTGCCAGTGCTCGTTTGCTCGTGCCGACCGGCCAGGGTAATCGCTTTCCGATGATGCCCCATGCTGAGGCGACCCTGCGGGGCAGTCAGCTTTCTCATGTTGGCGAAGATGAACCTGGTAATGACGAGCAGTTGTGCCTCCAGCGGGGGCTCGACTTAGTGCTGGGGGGTATTTTTGACCATGTGGGTGGCGGATTCCATCGGTACACCGTGGATGCTACCTGGACGGTCCCTCACTTCGAGAAGATGCTGTATGACAATGGTCAGATCCTCGCCTATCTTTCAGATTTATGGCGATTGGGACATCAAGAGCCTGCCATTGAACGGGCGATCGCCCTGACCGCCCAATGGCTCCAGCGGGAAATGACTGCGCCCGAGGGCTACTTTTATGCCGCTCAAGATGCTGATAGCTTTCTCAAGTCCACGGATGTAGAACCGGAGGAAGGGGCCTTTTACGTTTGGTCCTATGACGAGCTACAAAACCGTTTGGATAATGCTGTCTTAGCCCCCCTGACCGAACAGTTCACCGTTACCCCCAGGGGCAACTTCGAAGGCAAAAACGTCCTCCAGCGACGGCAACCGGGTCCCTTGAGTTCTGCAACTGAAACAGCTCTAGCCCAACTCTTTCTAGGACGATACGGAGAAGGGCCAGAAACCATCGATACCTTTCCCCCTGCCCAAAACAACGCCATTGCCAAAACCCATCCTTGGCCGGGACGGATACCGGCGGTGACCGATACCAAAATGATTGTGGCCTGGAATGGCCTGATGATTTCAGGGCTCGCCCAAGCCGCCGCTGCCTTCAGCCACATTGACTATTTGCAACAAGCAGAAACAGCGGCTGCTTTTATCTTGAGCCACCAATGGCTTGAAGGCCGCTGCCATCGCCTCAATTACGGGGGTACGCCTGCCGTCTTAGCCCAAGCGGAGGATTATGCCAGCTTGATTACAGCGCTGCTCGATTTGCAACAAGCGACATTGGCGTTCCCCGAGCATTCTGCGCCCCATGATTGGCTCGCCCAGGCCCAGCGGGTCCAAGCTGAATTTGACCAATGGCTCTGGAGCCCTGACGGAGGTTATACCAGCACGGCGGCAGATGCCAGTGAAACTCTGTTGGTGCGAGAGCGGAGCTACCAGGACAACGCCACCCCCGCCGCAAATGGAATGGCGATCGCCAATTTAGTGAAGTTGGCCTTGCTCACAGAGGATTTGAGTTATCTTGACCGAGCCGAACAAGGTCTCAAAGCCTTTGGTTCCGTGATGGCTGAGATGCCCCGCGCCTGCCCTGGCTTGTTCATCGCATTGGACTGGTTCCGCCATGGCACAGTGGTCAGAACCCGATCCGATCTTTTACCCACCCTCCTGAAGCAGTACACCCAGACAGCGGTGTTTACGGTCTCAACCGACTTGGCAGCAGATGTGGTTGGTCTGGTGTGTGAAGGCTTCTTTTGTAAGGCCCCTGCCCTGAGCGTAGAGCAATTACAAGCGCAACTCCAGGCCAGTCAGCGCCGCTAGTCCCGCCAAAGCGCGATCCCCCCCATGAGTCCCATTGTGTTGGCAATGACGGACACATTCCCAGGCAGCTCAAACTTAATGCGTTTGGCTTCGCCACCACCGATATATAAGTGGTCGTAATTAAACAGGTGGCTGAGGATGGCGATCGCCTTTTCGAGCCGGCTGTTCCAGCGCTTTTTTCCCACAACCTTGAGGGCGGCTCGCCCCAGTTGAGCCTCATAGGTCTCTCCCTTCTGAAAGAGATGATGGGCTAACTCTAAATTGGGCACCAATCGCCCCCCAACAAACAGGGCCGACCCCAAACCGGTCCCTAAGGTAATCACGAGCTCCACTCCCTGTCCAGAAATCGCACCTAACCCTTGGATATCAGCATCATTGGCCACCCGCACCGGTTTGCCCAACTGCTCACCCAAGTCACTAGCTAAGTCGACTCCCTCCCAGGTTGGATGCAAATTGACGGCGGTTTTAATGATGCCACCGCTCACTACCCCCGGAAACCCGACCGAAACCCGGTCAAAGTTTCCCTGTTTGGCCGCCAACTGCGTGACTATCGCCAGCACCGCATTTGGTGTGGCTGGACGCGGCGTAGCCCAACGCATCCGCTCGGTCACGGCTTGCCCGGCCCCATCCAGCACAATTGTCTTAGTGCCACTGCCCCCAATATCAACCGCTAACGTTTTAGGAGGGTTATGGGCAGGCTGAGTAAATAGGTCTGGCGTTGCCGAAAGCTGCGGACCGTCACTGGCAGTGGCTGAAGAGGTCACGTCTTGCGCCATCGTTTAGGACTCCATGATTGCGGTGGCAGCGATCGCCCAGGGGCCACCAATACCCCAAAGATAAGTCCATAATAAAGAGGGTTCTCCGTCTGCAGTCTATTCCTTAAACAAGGCTATAGGGCTTGCACGGGAGACCGAGCACCATAACATTGGGCTTCATACACCTCAAAGCCATGGCTTCCAGAATGCTTCAGAACCGGATCGACCACCGATTTGCAGGGGTACACCTCCCTGACACCCAAAAGAGAACAAATCGGGAAACCATTGCGGGACGGACGGTTGCGGTCTGTGAGAAGGACTTCCTGACCAAGTCTTTTGGCTGCATTTCGCCTTGTAATTTACAATTATTTAATAAACAATAGCGGTTGCCGTGGACAAGATGTGAGCTTCTCCGGCCCCAAAGGGGGTGAGAAGCCTTTTATGCTGGCCATAGGGCTGCCGATGCTGTCTGTTTCGATTGTTACTGTAGCCATTCCTAGTTTGTAGGACTTCACGATAGAGCACCCATGAAAGACCTGACCCTTTACCGAAACATTGGTATCTTTGCCCACGTGGACGCGGGTAAAACCACCACCACCGAAAGAATCCTAAAGCTCACTGGCAAGATTCATAAGATTGGTGAGGTGCATGATGGGGCAGCCACCACAGACTTCATGGAGCAGGAGCAGGAGCGGGGGATCACCATTCAATCCGCAGCTACCACGTGCTTTTGGAAAGATCACCAGCTCAACATTATTGATACCCCTGGCCACGTGGACTTCACCATTGAGGTCTACCGCTCCCTAAAGGTCTTAGACGGCGGCGTGGGCGTGTTCTGTGGATCGGGTGGGGTTGAACCCCAGTCCGAAACCAACTGGCGCTATGCCAATGACTCGGGGGTTGCCCGGATTATTTACATCAATAAGCTGGACCGGATGGGCGCGGATTTCTACCGGGTTGTTAAGCAGGTAGAAGAGGTCCTCGGAGCCAAGCCCATGGTGATGGTATTACCCATCGGCACCGAAGGCGACTTTGTCGGCGTGGTCGATCTCCTCACTGAAAAGGCCTGGATTTGGGATGAGTCCGGTGAACCCCTGAATTACGAAATTCAGGATGTGCCGGCGGACATGGTTGATGATGTGGCCACCTACCGTGAGCAACTGATTGAGCTAGCGGTCGAGCAGGACGACACCGTTATGGAGAAGTACCTGGAAGGGGAAGAGATCCCCATTGAAGATCTGAAGCGATGCATTCGCAAGGGGACGAACGAGCTAGCCTTTTTCCCCACCTACTGTGGCTCCTCCTTTAAGAACAAAGGGGTGCAGTTGGTACTGGATGCCGTGGTTGATTACCTCCCTAACCCCATGGACGTGAAGCCCCAGGTAGAAGTGGACTTGGAGGGCAACGAAACCGGCGGGGTGGCCATTGTCGATCCTGAGAAGCCCCTGCGGGCCTTAGCGTTCAAGATCATGGACGATCGCTTCGGAGCCCTCACCTTTACCCGCATCTACTCCGGCAAGATCGAGAAGGGTGACACGGTCCTCAATACAGCTACGGGCAAGACGGAGCGAATTGGCCGTTTGGTGGAAATGCACGCGGACTCCCGTGAGGAAGTGGACAGCGCCCAAGCGGGAGACATTATCGCGATTGTGGGGATGAAAAACATCCAGACGGGTCATACCCTCTGTGATCCCAAGAACCCAGCCACGCTGGAATTGATGGTCTTCCCAGATCCAGTGATCTCCATTTCTATCGCCCCTAAGGTGAAAGGCACCTCTGAGAAGTTGGGGGCGGCCCTCAGCAAAATGATCCAAGAGGATCCCTCCTTCCGGATGCAAACGGACCAAGAGAGCGGTGAAACCATCATCATGGGCATGGGCGAACTCCACCTCGACATTAAGGTGGACATTCTCAAACGCACCCATGGGATTGAAGTTGAAGTGGGCAAACCCCAAGTGGCGTACCGAGAGTCGGTCACCAAGCGCGTCGAAGATACCTACGTCCACAAAAAGCAGTCTGGGGGTTCGGGTCAGTACGCCAAAATCGACTACATCGTTGAGTCTGGTGAACCCGGCAGTGGCTTCCAGTTTGAGTCCAAGGTCACGGGGGGCAACGTTCCTCGGGAATTCTGGCCAGCGGTCCAAAAGGGTTTTGAAACCAGTATCGATAAGGGTGTGCTGGCGGGCTTCCCCTGCTTAGACCTGAAGATCACCCTCACCGATGGGGGCTATCACCCGGTAGACTCGTCGGCGATCGCCTTTGAGATTGCTGCTAAGGCCGCCTACCGGCAGTCGATCCCCAAGGCTGGACCTCAGTTGCTAGAGCCGATCATGAATGTGGATGTCTTCACCCCTGATGATCACGTTGGGGATGTGATTGGTGATCTCAACCGCCGACGCGGCATGATTAAAGCACAAGATTCTACGCCTACCGGAAACCGGATTAAGGCTGATGTGCCCTTGAGTGAGATGTTTGGCTATATTAGCGACCTACGCACCATGACCTCTGGCCGGGGTCAGTTTTCGATGTCCTTTGGCAATTACGCCCCCTGCCCCAGCAATGTGGCAGAGGTAGTGATTAAGGAAGCCAAAGAGCGCCAAGCGGCTAAGTAACAGGACGCCATTTCAGGCAAGGGCCTGAAATGGCCCCCAGTATGACCATTGCAGCCTAGGGTTGCAATGGTCTTTTTAATGGGAAGGGTGGTGGGTTTGAACTTGGCTCTGATCGCTTTGGCCACTGTGCTTAGGACACCGATTACCTGTCTAATACTTTGCGCAGCAGAAAAGTGGCTCGCAGTCTTGCCCTAACCAGACTGGCTATCGGCATTGAACCCTTGGGGGGGGTAGATCAGGACTCGATTACGGCCCTGGCTTTTGGCGGCATAGAGGGCTTGATCAGCTTGGTTGAGGAGTTGTTCACAACTGTTGGTTTCTTGGGTGCTGAAGGCAATACCAGCTGATAGCGTTGTCCGAACCTGATGTTGGCCAATGGAAAACACCTGCTGTTGGAAGTCAAGCCGGATCGCGTTGATCTGTTCATAGACCTTGTCTGGTGCCAACCCTGGCAAAATCAGGGCAAATTCCTCCCCACCATAGCGATAAGGAATACCGTGCATGGACGTGTGATCCTGCAGGAGTTTGCCAAATTGTTGGAGTACTAGATCACCTACCAGATGGCCATAGGGCACTTCGAATAAAAGATTTGTTTAACAAGCTAGTGGTTGCAAAAAGCCCGTGACGCTTCCGGCG
>JAQCKL010000096.1 GCA_027592485.1 Cyanobacteriota bacterium | reverse complement strand
CCACAGCCCAAGTAGCCCTATCCAACGCGATGGGGCTACTTGGGCATGACTTAGTCTAAACACCAGTTGGGAGCTTGGGGTGGATATACTACCTCCCGCATCCCAGGGGAATCTGGCAGCGTGGAGACTACCAACTGGATGCTGTTTGCAAACTTTCCTGACTTATTTAAGGAAGGTAACTTAGGCGGTATTTATATTGGTCAACCGCCCCGCATCATCAGCAGTAACCTTCGCCAAGGCCAGAATGTTCCCAATGCACTCGCTGGGGGCTTCGGGGATCCTGGTGGGCAACCAGGGGCAACGCTACACCTTGAAGCTTTCTATCGCTATCAATTAACGGACTATCTCAGCATAACCCCCGGTGTTATTGCAATTTTTGACCCAGCCAATACCCCTGGCAGTGAAACAATTACTATGGGGGTCATTCGCACTACGTTCACGTTCTAGACGGATTTTCCGGAAAATCAAGAGGAACTTATTTGGTTCATTACCTGTCTTTTAGGTAATGTTGCAATCCTCTATAGAACATAAATACACAAAGAAACTCTCACGATTTCTTAGGAGCATAACCTTAATGACTACTTGTCTCAACAATAAGTACACCTTGATTGGCCTTAGCACGGGCCTAGCTCTCTCCATTTATACGGCTCCTAGCCAAGCTCAGCTTCAGCCTCAGGTGACTGGAGGAGAAGTTAATCTTAATAATGCTGAAATATTTATTCCAAGCAGCGATGTTGTAACTAACGGGACTTCTGGGCCTGATAATCGTGCATTTGTAACTAATTGGCAAATTGGTACTGTCAGCATTGAAACTAATCAGGGCAATGTTCCTGCACCTTTTCGCTTCACTGCTAATACGCTACCAACGATTAGTGGAGCTGTCGGTGCTAATAATCTTGCGGGGCTAAATGGGCAGGGAGAGGTGCTCGGCACATTAGCTTTCCGAGGGATAGGACCCTTAGGCGCTCAATTTTTCAATATTCCAACAACGCTTCAGTTCCAAGTTGATGCCGTTAACAGCACAGCTTTGGCGGGCGGCGCTGTTCAAACTGAATATCGGGCTGAGAACTTTATTCTTCAAGAAACAGGATTTGTGGTGGGTACTCCTGGGATTGGTGCTGTTCGACGCCAAACACCAGTTGTCCTTCTCCAGTATCAACCTGGCGCACCCGGTGCGACGCCTCCTGGCAACACCGTTGTTCTAGGAACCCCTGTTCCAAACACAGCTTATACAGCCAGCCGCCCTGGCAATACATTTACTGCCGCTAATTTGTCACTTGATCTGACAGGTGGCGAAATCTTAACTCCACCAGGATTTGTTCTCGGCGCATCACAGGCTCAGAATGACTTCGGTTTTGACTTTTCCCAGCGTGGATGGGTTCAGGTGACTACCATCAACATCTTTAACTCGATTACGCTGGTTAATCTGCCTTCCTACGACGACATTATCTTTGATGATGATGGTGATGGCACTCCCAATGAGGATGACGTCACCGATGACACCGCTGATGATGGTGAAGATGTCACCGATGACGATACCACTGGTGGAGAGGGTGAGTTCATCGGTGGGTTGTCCGGCACTGGGGATGACACTTCGGGCGGTGATACCACCGACGAAGAAGGGGATGACGATGACGATGACGATGACGATGATGACGAAGAAGGGGATGACGATACCTCTGCAAACCCCAATGATGGATTTGACCAATTCAGTCCAATCCTGCCCCGATTTATCTTTATCGGTATTTTTGTTTTTAACAACGTGCCCTCAGGGCGGTGGGTTGATCCCCCCTCTGCCGATGGATTTGAGTATGAGATGGCTGCTCGGGATATCCCAGTTGGAGTACCCAGTCGCGTCTTCCCTGGGATGACGGGGGTGGGTCAGGCCGATGACTCGGTATTCACCCGCATTAGTGGTTTCCCCATTAACGTGGATGCTGATGACACCTTTGTGGTCTCCGTTGATGGGACTGTGCTGGGTGAGTTTAACCCTGGCGATACGCTGAGGTTTACAGATTACGCCGAGCTGTTGGGCGATCGCCTCGTCGATGGTGGGGTCCGCAAGTTCACCATTAGCGAGATCAACCCTGCGGTTGATAGCTCAAACCCCGTCGCCTTCCCCTTGCAGTTGGAATTCAACACCAACACCGCTAGCTTTGAGATGCGGGCCTTAGAAGCGGCTGACACCCGAATTTCCAGCGCGGTTGACAGCCTGGTTGACTAAGCGATCGCGCGCCCAATTTGCTCAAGGGGCCTGAGTCCCTCGCAAATAACCCCAGTCATGTGCTGGGGTTATTTGTTTAAGGTCTTAGCGATCCAAAAGTGGCTCGGAAAATTCTACGGGTTATTCATTAAGGTAGATGTAGAACGTAAAGGATACCTGGGTGCTGGCATTCCTGGTCTAAGGATGAATGACGGCATTTAATGTTGTCGGAATCGTTGGGCATCATGAACACATTCTGCTGTGTGTGCCAAATTCGGGCCAGTGAGATCTCCGCTATGGTAGGAACGACCCTTTAATCAACAAGTTGATCTTGCCGTAGCCTCTCCAGAAACTTTCTATCGCAGATAGCAGACATATGATGGGTCAAACTCCACAGATGACCACTACCCCTGTTAAAACCGAAATTGTAGCGGTCACGGTTTACCCCACCCAAGCCCGCGTCACCCGTCGGGGGACGGTACAACTGAGCCAGGGGGCCACAACCCTAGAACTCACCGATTTGCCGGTCACCCTACAGCCCCAGACCGTGCAAGCCCAGGGTTATAGCAATAGCTCGGTCACCTTACAAACGGTTCTGGTTATTCCTATCCCTGCCTTAGAGACCCAAGCGGCGGCGATTCAAAAGACGGCAGCTATCGTTCGTTCCTTAGAAGATGAATTCCGCAAAGCTAAGGACCAACTGGTGGTCTTGGGACTACAGCGGACCTTTTTAGAAACATTAGCGGATCGATCATCACGAACCTTTTCCCTCGGTTTAGCTCAACAGCAGGTAGCGCTATCGGGGGTGACCGATTTTCTGACCTATTTAGAAACGCAATACCAAGTTGTAGCAGAGGCGATCGCCCAACAAGAGCGCCACAAAACGGATATCGATCATCAGCTTCAGGACGCCCGCCAACAGCACCAAGCCCTGCAGGCGGATCTCCCCGACATCCATTACCGAGTCTGCATCCCTCTGCAGATGGCAGCAGCAGACACCCTGGATATTGAAGTGACTTACCATGTTGAGAAGGTGCAATGGCACCCTTGCTACGACATTCGATTTGGAGAAGCGCCAGATCGATTGAAGCTGGACTGTCTCGCCAATGTCTGCCAGCAAACAGGGGAAGACTGGCCGGAGGTGCCCATCAAACTATCCAGTGCGGCTCCAGAAAACAGCCCGATGTTACCGCAGCCCGATGTCTGGTACATTGCCCTGCCCCGCCAATTGCCCAAAGCCGCCGCCAATAACCCGTCCGGGCGCAGCCGCAGCCCCATTTTGCAAGACACCTATCGCATGTTAGGGGCTGTCCCTGGCAGTGAGATTCCGCCCGAGAGGGCGATTGAGCACTATGGTCCAGCCTTATCCCCCGCCCTGGCAGTGGTCCGGTTCAATTCTCTAAGCCCAGTAACGATTCCCAGTAACAGCCAGGCCCATCGAGTTCCCCTTGCCCAGTACGATTTCCCGAGCCAATTTACCTATGTGGCCCTGCCCCAACGGAGTGATGCGGCCTACTTGCAAGCCCACCTCACCAACCCCGCCGATGGACTGCCGCTGCTGCCAGGAACTGCCCAGTTATTTCGCGATGGGGGCTACATTGGCCAAGAACGATTTGACTACGTGGCCCCTGGTCAATCCTTTCAGTTAAGTCTAGGGCTGGATGAAAGCCTCTCAGTGCAGCGGGAGTTGCTGAACCGTCACACGACCAACCAGGGTCCGGGCTGTCAGGTGAGTTTTGCCTATCGTCTCAGCCTTCACAACCCCTTGCCCTACCCCTTGCAGGTGGCTGTTTTAGAGCAAATTCCGGTGAGCCGCAGTGACCAAGTCGATGTTTGCCTAGACGCATCAGATCCCCCCTCTACCCTGTCGAGTGCAGGACTCTGCCATTGGGACCTGACCTTAGGCCCCCAAACGGTGGCGTATATCCAGTATGAATATCACATTGAACATCCCTGTGACATCGCCGTAATCGGCTTGGAGAATTAACCCCATTCGTAGGCAACTGCTCAGTCAGCGTGCGGGTTGAGAGTCTTTGCTTGCCCCCACAACCCCACCCGCTTAGGCTAGGCTCAAGGGAGAGACTGCAGCAGGATCAGCGATCGCCCCATGACCACCCCCCTTAGTTGGCCAGAGCTCGAAGCCCTCACCGACTTTCACATCGATACCGTCAATGGCCCCACCAATGCCCAAGCGCGGCTACGCCTGTTTGGCCAGACTGAAGCAGCGGTCAGGGTCACCCTCTACCGCGATCACCACGCCTGGTGTCCCTACTGCCAAAAGATTTGGCTGTGGCTAGAGGAGAAACAAATTCCCTATCGCATCGAAAAGGTCACCATGTTTTGCTACGGGGAAAAAGAGCGCTGGTATAAGCGCAAAGTCCCCTCCGGCATGTTGCCTGCGGTGGAATTGGATGGCCGCCTGATCACCGAAAGTGACGATATTTTGATCGCCCTAGAGCGGGCCTTTGGCCCCCTGGGCTGGAGTATGACCGACCCCAAAGTGATCCCGTTGCGCCAGCTGGAGCGCTTGCTGTTTCGGGCCTGGTGCTCTTGGCTGTGCTATCCCACCCGCTCGGCCCAGGAAGATCAACGGAACCGGGACCAGTTCACCCAGGTCGTCTCCCTGGTGGAAACGGCTTTTGCCGACACCCCAGGCCCCTATTTCCTAGAGGACTTTGGCATTGTGGATGTGGTTTTCACCCCCTATGTGGAGCGGATGAATGCCAGCCTTTACTACTACAAGGGCTACTCCCTGCGGGAAGCAAATCCTGGTTTTTCGGCCTGGTTTGACGCCATGGAAAGCCGCCCCACCTATCGGGGCACCCAAAGCGACTTCCACACCCACTCCCATGATTTGCCGCCCCAAATGGGGGGCTGTTATGAGAATGGCGACCCCCAGATGCAGATCAATAAAAATCGGGTGGATCAAGGCCCCTGGCTAGGGCTACCCGATGCCACCTACCCGGAGCCCGAGACGGCCCGTACCGAAGCCTTGCAGCGGGTGCTAAAACACCGGGACAATATCATTCGCGTTAATCCTGCGGACGATCGCCTATTTGATGAAGCCCTACGCTGTGCCCTCACCCAGTTGATCACGGGTGAACCCTGCCCGCCCCCCAAGGGATCTGACTCGGCGCTCAGGTATTTGCGCGATCGCATCAGCGTGCCCCGAGACATGTCGATCTATGGGGCGAAGCGACTAAGGGCGGCGCTAGAGGAAACCGCTGCCCTGGTGGGCGATCGCCAAGGTCCCCCCATCACCATGCGCCATCGCCGCGATCAGGACCCAGCCAACTTTGCCCCGCGTTAGGAGATGAATCCCATGGTGGAATTTAACTGGGTTACTGCCCTGCTAGGCGGGGTTTTGATCGGCATTAGCGCCACCCTACTGTTGGCGTTTAATGGTCGCATCGCCGGCATTAGCGGCATGGTCAACGGGGCAATCACGTTCAAACCCCAGGAGACTTGGCGCTGGGTATTTCTTTTCGGCATGGTGCTGGGGGGTGGTCTGTACGAATACGCCCTGGCTCCCCAACCCACGCCCCTTTCCAGTTTTGTGCCTGGGGCGATGATCCTAGGGGGATTGCTGGTGGGTATAGGGACGCGCATTGGCACCGGTTGCACCAGTGGGCACGGGGTATGTGGGTTGGGGCGATTGTCGCCGCGATCGCTGATGGCGGTAATCACGTTTTTAAGCACGGCCATGGTGACGGTATTTGTAATTCGCCATGTCGTGGCAATATGAGCCGTTGTTTGTACACAGAGGGTAGCGCGATGGTGGAGCCAAAATGATGAACCTGAAACAGTTGGGGATGGCGCTACTGGCTGGGGTCTTGTTTGGCCTGGGGTTGGGGCTGTCTCAAATGGTGGATCGCGATCGCGTCCTCGGTTTCCTCGATGTAGCTGGGACCTGGGACCCCACCTTGTTATTTGTGTTGGGCGGCGCTGTGGGCGTCACGATCATCAGTTTCCGGTTTGTGCTGCGGTTATCCCACCCGTTGCTGAGCCCCAGTTTTTACCTGCCCACCGCCCAGCAGGTTGATCTGCCGTTGATTTTGGGGGCAACTCTGTTTGGGGTGGGCTGGGGGATTGGGGGCTATTGTCCAGGACCAGGGATTGTGGCTTTGGTGTTGGGGATTTGGAATCCCCTGCTGTTTTTAGGGGCCTTCATCGTGGGCTCTCTGATGGGCAAGGCGGTTTTGGGGCAACTGCAGGGCAAGACTTGATTTTGAGCATTGCCCAACGGCGGGATCAGTTGCACTACCCTTTCTGGCCAGCGCTATACCTCCAGGGCGGGGACAAAATCTTAGACTAAACCGATTGGGAAAACTGCCGACTTTGCTGATTGCGCAAATAGGTATCAAACACCGCCACATTGCGAATCAGCAATCGCCCTGCCGAGGTGACTTCAATGTGCTTGGGGGTGAGGCGCACCAGGTCATCGGCTTCCAGAACCTGTAGATCTAGCCGTTCTCGGGCGAAATACTCATCAAAGTCCTGGTCAAAGCTGAGGTGATATTTGTTCTCGATCGCTGCCTTTGAGATCTCAAACTGACACATCAGCTCCATGATGATCGCCCGCCGTAACAGGTCCTCAGGGCTGAGGGTCACCCCCCGCTCAATCGGTCGCCTACTGGGCAGCGACCAGTTCCCCAGATGCGTGACCGGGTGACCGTTCTGTACTGCCCAGACGGTCCTGTCGGGTAATTAAGTCGAAGACATGGTCACCCACCGCCGCTTTTACATCCGGCTCCAGCTCATGGAAGACATTGCGGTTGAGGGCAAAGGCATAATTGGCTTCTGCCACGATGGCCTGCGCTAATGCCTCATCCACCGGCAAGGAATCCAAGGTCTCTCGATAGGTTTGCTTGAAGAATCGCTTGGCTTCAGCGGTGGGTAAAGCATCAAACTCGTGCAGGCCCGTCCCCTGATCTGGCGGTAAATCAAGGGCGGAACGGGTAATGTGGCGTAGGCCCTGTCCCCCAGACAGATCGCCCATGTAGCGCACATAGGCATGGGCCACGAGCAGGGCTGGGTTCGTCTTGGAGATTTCCTGCAAACGGGCCACATAGTTTAGCCCTTCAGGGGAGGCCACAATTTGGTCCCGCCAGTTATCTCCGTAGTAGTAGCTCAGATCTTCTTCTAGTTTTTGGGTGCGTTCCAGGGCCAAAAAGATCATGTGCCTCACCACGGGATGATCTTGATGACGATGCATTTCCGTTTCTAGGGTGCTGTAGACGTAGTAAAGGTCTGCCGTCAGCTTCCGGAAGGGTTCTCTTTCGACGATGCCCTTGAGAAAGCACTTCATAAAGGCCGTATTTTCGGCTAGGGTATGGGACTGTTTTGTACCTTCTCGAAGTTGTGTGGCTAAGGTTTGAGTCATGGTAAGTACCTCGGTTGTTAAAAATCAGTGGGCAGATCGATAATCAAGCGATCGCGCCTCCCCCCAACCAGTCTTGGGGTTTGAGATAGGTGGCATACAGGTCCGCTTCGGGGGTCTGGGGCTCTGGGGTATAGCCATATTCCCAGCGGGCCAAGGGGGGCAAAGACATCAAGATCGACTCGGTGCGGCCCTGGGTTTGCAACCCAAACACCGTGCCCCGGTCATACACCAGGTTGAACTCCACATAGCGCCCCCGCCGATAGAGCTGGAAATGGCGCTGGCGATCGCCATATTCGCGATCTTGATGACGCTCGGCAATGGGCAGATAGGCAGGCAAAAAACTACTGCCGCAGCTTTGTACAAAGGCAAATTGTTCTTCCCAGGTTTGGGGAACGGGGCCAACTTCGCGGCTATAGCGGGCGGCTTCGCCCTCCAGATTGGGGCCGCCGTAGAGGTGACCACGGGCATCGAGATAGTCAAAGAATAAGCCCCCGACCCCACGGGTTTCCTGGCGATGCTTCAGATAAAAGTACTCGTCACACCAGTGCTTAAAGGCCGGGTAATAGGCGGCGTGGTGGCGATCGCAAGCCTGCTTTAGGGTGCGGTGAAAGTGAATCACATCTTCTTTGAAGGGGTAGTAGGGGGTGAGATCGATGCCGCCCCCAAACCACCACACCGGCCCCGCCTCAAAGTAGCGGTAGTTGAGGTGAACCGTGGGCACATAGGGGTTGCGGGGGTGCAGCACCATCGACGTACCGGTGGCGTAAAAGTCATGGCCCGCCGCTTCTGGACGCTGACTGAGGATCGCTGGAGGCAGGGTATCCCCCCAAATCTCTGAGAAATTGACGCCCCCCTGCTCAAACACCCGCCCATCGCGAATCACCCTGGTACGACCACCACCGCCCTCTTGCCGTTGCCAAGCATCTTCATGAAATCTGGCCTGACCGTCGAGCTGTTCTAAGGCAGTGCAAATCTGATCCTGCAGGGTTTGTACATACTGCTTAAATCGCTGCCGGGCCTCTGGGGGCGGTGTGACTTGCCGATCTGAGGACCTAGCAACGGGGGACGAAGTAACTTGAAGACGCATTGGTAACTTGGACTCCACAGCAGCGAATTTATTTCAATCACTGTACAGCGATGAATTATTTTCACCCCAGCGCTGTTGGCAAAACTTTATACACCCCTAGGCAAGGCAACCGCTGATAGGGCAAGGCGATGGGAGCAAATAAAACCGTTGAAAGTTGGCATCACAAAGGAACCTAAGTCCCTTGGGGTAAAGCTAGTAACCAATAACTCCCTTAGGGGAAGCTGAGAAACCATGGCCCTTGATCGGGGGTGCTTAGGGGCGATCGCCCCTGGAGAAATCAAAAAATGTAACGCTGGCCATATCCACAAAAAATCCCGCTTATGCTCTTTAATAGCTTTCAAGTTATTAAAGTAATTGGAGTGAATGCGCGCTATGGTCAGCACCCTTCCCGCCCCCACGGCTTCCGGTTCTAAGGCAGCGGTGGAAGAAAATCTCCTCACCCCCCGCTTCTACACCACAGACTTCGACAAGGCCGCTGAGATGGACCTCTCAGCAGGGGAGACGGAGCTGCAGGCGATGCTGGCGGAGATGCGGGCCGACTATAATCGCCATCATTTCGTCCGGAATGAAGCCTTTAAGCAGCAAACCTGGAACCACATTCAAGGCAAAGAGCGGCAGGCGTTTATCGATTATCTAGAGCGATCCTGTGTGTCGGAGTTTTCGGGTTTTTTGCTGTTCAAGGAGTTGTCCCGTAAGCTCAAGGGCCGCAACCCGATCCTGGCGGAGATGTTTTCACTGATGGCCCGCGATGAGGCTCGCCATGCCGGGTTCTTGAATAAGGCCATGGCAGATTTTGGGATTTCGTTGGATCTGGCTAAGCTCACCAAAAAGCGCACCTACACGTTTTTCCCGGTGGAGTGGGTGATCTATGCGGTCTATCTGTCGGAGAAGATTGGCTACTGGCGCTACATCCTGATTTTTCACCACTTGGAGCAGCACCCCGAGCACAAGTTTTATCCGCTATTCAACTATTTTGAGAGCTGGTGCCAGGACGAAAACCGCCATGGGGATGTGTTTAAGGCGCTGCTGCGATCGCAGCCCAATATGTGGAAGACTTGGCAATCCCGTCTCTGGAGCCGCTTCTTTTTGCTCTCGGTCTTCGCCACCCACAGTTTGACGGTCCATGAGCGCTCTACGTTTTACGACATGTTGGGGCTGGATGCCACGGCGTTTGATACGGCGGTGGTGCGGGAGACGAATAACACCTCGGCGCGGGCGTTTCCGGTGATTCTGAATGTGGACCACCCGCAGTTCTTTAAGCGACTAGATCGCTGTGCCAATCGCAATCTGAAGCTCAAGCAGATTGCTGAGGGGGCGGGGTCGAAGGTTGGGAAGACCTTGCGGAAGCTACCGTTGATTGCCGGGATTGTGGGGGATTTGCTACGACTGTATTTGATCAAGCCCATTGATGCGGAGGCGATGCGGGCCACGGTGCGGTAGCGCCCTAGGCAAAGTTTGGGCAACGGGACTATGCTTAAGTGACTTAACTCAAAAGGAGGCGCAAATGGCGCGGAATGTAGGCGATCGCTATGCCTGTGAAAAGTGTGGAGCCCAGTTGGTGTATGAGAAGTCTTGTCCTTGTCCGGGCACTGCGAACCATTCAGAAGTTTGCTGTGGGGAGCAGATGAAGCTGGTGGAGGGAGAGGCGGCAGCAAATTAAGCCGAAGTATTCGTTGCCCCGTTACGCTTGTATGATTTAAAGCAAAAGCTAACTTGTATAAACGTGACGGGGCTTTGTTGTGAGCAGGTATTGTGTAAACTACCCTATAATCACCAATAGTTTTATAGAGAATAAACGGCTCTCCGTGGTTCAGTATGCAAAGCCATCTCGGCTGAGGTCGAAAACAAGGGTTTCAGGCATTTTCGGCATCTCAAAATATTCGTAGCGAACATTTGCATAAAGGGATCAATGGAGCTATGAGTTTGTTTGAAACGATTAATAGCCTAGATGTTGATCAGCTGTCATCTGTAGCCCAGAATCTTGGTGTATCACCCAAAAAGTCGACCATAGAAGAGTCGAAGGCAAGCTTAAAAAGCCTGCTAACCCAGAATGTCAAATCCACCTTGACGGTTTTCTACAATGCACAGAGCGAACAAGGATTTCACGAATCCTATGAAATTCTGGCACTCTGGCAAGATTACACATGCAAGATAATAGCCAAGAAAAAGGTCAAAGCTGAAAATCAGCATTTAAAAGAGAGCATTCGGAAAGAACTTGCAGGTCTTAGAGGATGTTTGAAAAGTCGGTCTTGAAGTAATAAAAGCTCTCAGGGTATAAGTTGCGACAAGTAAAACCCGCACTCCCT